>JBOGKI010000038.1:0-14616 GCA_050745605.1 Terriglobia bacterium
TAAAGCATACTCGCAGATTGAAGTCGATTTTGCGCTCGTTGGCTTCTAACATAATTTAAACACAGAGAGTTACCAGAAATCTCTATTTCAACAACCGGACAGTAGTGATGAGATATTTTAGATTTGGCTTGGCTGGGTGCGCCCCAGGCACGTCGATTGCCACTTGCGCGCCGGCGATGGAGTCTGCATGGGATTCCCGCTTTCGCGGGAATGACGGTCTCCCTCGTGTAGTATCCACTCAATTACTGGACACTACACCGCATGCATGCTGCTTGGCCCCGGCTTTGGCCACGGCGTAGATCCTCACCCATTGGCCTCGCCGCCGCAACTGGCGGATCAGCTTCAGATGAAACCGCGAGATCAATTCCGGGCCGTTCACCTGCGGCGTGTATCGGTAGAATCGCTGCAGAGAACTCCGCAAACGGGGGAAGCGCAGGATCAGGTTGTGCGGCGGTTCCCATTGGCGCGAGTAGAGATAAAGCAGGTCGAACGCGGGAGGGTCCGCGAAATCCCGAGGCGTAAATCCATCAATGGCTTCGATGCGCAGCGATCTAGTGACATATCCAAGCGACGGCTGGCGCAGTTCATCCGTGGCGGGCCAGGCCGTCAGGATTTTCGCCCCCGGCGGTTCGCCCTCGAGGTATCGCGCCGCCTGCTGGTGAAGGCGAATGAAGTCGGCGTAGGCCAGGTTATCCTCGTAGGGAAATGGATAGGGAGGATTCCAAAACCAACAAGCAATGAATCCAATCGCCGCCAGCGCGAAAATGGCTTGCCCGAACCGTTTCGGCAATTTCAGGATGAAGATCACGGCGACCAGAATATAGAAAGGGAATACCGGCAGCATGTAACGCGGCAGGATGGCGCCTCCCACCACGCTGAGCAGACCGATATAGACGGCGGCGAGCCCAGCCGCGAGGAAAATGAGGTCCACGGTTTTCCCGCGATTTGGCGCTGTCGTAGTGGAACGCCGGCGTCGTCCGCCCGCGGCGGCGGCAACCGCCTCCGTGTTTCCAATCTTCGATGCCGTATCCGTGCGGCGCCACCACCAGAGGCCGGCGATGGCTGCCAGCGTCAGAAACCAGTTGAACCCGCCCACCAAGAGCTCCTCGCATCGCGCCAGAAAACTCCGGCAGATCCGCAGCGGCGCGAGCGCCGCATACAGGTTGTATTGCAGGTACTGGGGATTGCCCGTCCAGAAACCTGTCTTCGCGTGGTAGAAGAGCGCCCAAAGACTAATGGGAATTAAAGGCGCCGCGAGGGCAATCCACACCCACGGCTTTCGCTCGCGGCGGCGTAGCCAGACGAAGGCCCATGCCACGGGCAGCATCACCACGGCGGTTTCCTTGCTCATCTCGGCGAGTGACGCCGCCACCACGAATGCCATCCACTGACCTTCAACAAGCGCCAGGAGCGCCCCGGTGGTGAAGAGCGTCACGGCCAAATCGAGAAACGCGAGCGAACTCTGCGCGAAGAAGAGCGGAGAAATCGCCAGCAGCAGGCCACTCCAGATTCCGGCTTCGGTTCCGGCAAGGCGGCGGCCCAGCTCCAAAACCAGCCACACCGTGAGTGTTGCAATCAGCACCAGCGCGGCGCGCGTCACGAGCGTCGAAAAGCCGAGGAGGTGCCAGAGGCTGCCGAGATAGATGGAAAGCAGCGGCGTGTGGCCGGTGGGCTGCGTGCTCGTGGGGATCAGTAGGGCGTGATGGTAGAAGTCGAGCGCCGCCGGAATGTAGTAGCCAGCCTCATCCCAGAAATAAGGGAGACGAAGCAGCGGCCCGTGCAACGCCAGCAGGCACGCATAAACCCCGACAATGGCCGCCCAGGCGGTGAGTTTTCGCGGTGGCATTCGACAGCTAATTTATCAGAATGGACAAGACACCAGAAGAGAGCTTGCCGGGAGCGCCAGGGGATGCACCATCCCCGGGCGCTTCGCGACGAGCCGCCTGGATTATAATGGACCGGAGCGAAAGTGGCGGAATTGGCAGACGCGCCAGACTTAGAATCTGGTCCCGCAAGGGGTGGGGGTTCGAGTCCCCCCTTTCGCACCACAACCTCTGTAGCGGCGCTCTAGTGTCATGTCACAGCTAACTTTTTACCATCAAACCCGCGCTGTAGCGGCGCTCTATGAGCGCCGAACTCGTTGAAAAAGATCGGCGGTCACAGACCGCCGCTACAACCGGATTCCTCAACGGTTGGCGAGTTCGCCGCGGTTCGGAGCTCTTGCCACTGCCTCGGGAACCTCGGCCGCCCGCACGCCAGGTTTCATACAGGACGACCGTTGTCGGCTGATTGCGCCTCAGCCCCGAGCCCTTCTGGAAGCCGCAGGGCCAACAGCGCCGCCACCAGGAAAGACGCGGCTGCCAGCCAGAAGGCAGATTCGAATCCCCATTTTCCCGCGAGCAGGCCGATGGCAAGCGGCGCCGCGGCGCTCAGCCCGCGCCCGAAGTTATAGGTCAGTCCCATGATGGTGGCGCGGTGCGCGGTGGGGAAAAGTTCTGCGGTAATAATGCCAAACCCGGTGAAGTGCCCGGTCCCGAAAAAAGCGAGTGCCGGGCCGATCGCCAGGAGCCACCACCGGCTGCGGGCCAGCGCGTAGAGCGGCGCCAGGGTGGCGGCGAGGAGAAGAAAGCCGATGTAGGTCCGTTTCGAACCGATGCGGTCGCTGGCAAAACCGAAGGCAACGTAACCCAGCCACATGCCCACCTGCATGCAGGCAATCCATCCGGCCGAGGCTGCGATGCTCAAGCCTCGACCGCCCCTTGAAACCGGAAGCGCCAGATAAGGCGGAATCCAAGTGAAAAGCCCCCACCAGGCAAATAACGCGGCGCTGTTCATGAGCAGCGTCAGAAGAATCAAGCCGCCCTGCGCGCGGATAATGGAAGGCTGGGATCCGTGTGCCCGCATTTCAGGCTTCGCCTGTTCGGCGAGCCACGCTGGAGACTCTGGGACCTTGCGGCGAATCCAAAGCGTGACGCAGGCAGGAATAATCCCGGCAAAGAAGACGGCCCGCCAGCCCCAGCGGGGAAGAATCAGCGCCGCAATGGCTGCCGCCAGCACATAACCCACCGCAAAGCCGCTCTGCATAAGGCCCAGAGCCTTTCCACGGTGTTCCGGGCGCCAAGTCTCAACCACCAACGACGCTCCCGTGGCCCATTCGCCGCCCATTCCAAGCCCCAGAAGGAAACGGAAGACCGCAAATGCGGTGATTCCCCAGGCGAACCCGCACGCCGCCGTGAACACCGAATACACGCTAATGCTTGCCATCAGCGCTGTCCGGCGGCCCAAGCGGTCTGCCAGGAACCCGAACGCCACGCCGCCGATGGCCGAGGCAATCAGAGTGATGGAGGCGAGCGCCCCAGCCATCCCCGTGGAAATTCGAAGGCCGCTCAGCAGGCTGGCAATCACCATGGTATAGAGGGTGATGTCCATGCCGTCGAGCATCCAGCCGAGGGAGCTTGCCAGCAACGTTCTGGTCTCAGCGGGGGTTGCTGACGTCAGGAAATCAAGAGGGCCGTGAGAGTGAGAGGATTGCCGCGAATGGGGGGCTGCCGTCATCGGCCAAGGTGTTCCACGGAAGGGTTCATCCGGGGGTAGCAGAGGCAGCCAGTGCTGATCCACAAAGGGTTATGAGGCCACACAAGCCGCAACGGGAAGGCCATTGAGAAGTTGTCCCAAAAAAACAGAAAAAGCCCTGCTCCTTTAGGAGCAAGGCTTTTTCGCCAATCGGGCAGTTAAGATTTAGTCGACGCCGGTGTTGGGGTTGGGCGGGCAGGCCATACCGGCCGGCGGCATGTATGGGCTCGGAACGCCAACATTCACGCCAGTGAACCCGGTATCTGCACCGAAATTGTTGAGGGCGCAACCCACGAGGTTGGCATTCGATTGCGCCGCAAGAGCCGCAGAGGTGGCGGCGTTTGCAGCGGAGGTTGCCGCGGTCGCATCTGCTCCTGCCGCGGCAGCAGCGGAGGTCGCCGCTAGGGCGTTGGTGTTGGCATTACCGGCCCGAGACATGCTGACTCCGGCGAGGATTGCCGCCACGCCAGCAGCACCCAGCGCGCCGGCTTCAAGTGCTTCGTTGCCGCCCGCCAGCTTCTGGGAGGCGCCAGTTTGAGGAGCACGCGCCGTCTTCGGAGCGATGGTCAGCGTTTTGCCTTCCGCCAGCTTTACAGTCTTCCCGTCGTTGTTGACGTTCAGCTCGCCTTGCTTGGAGGTGACGACGATGAACCCGTTCAGCATGGCTACTTCACCCAGGGACTTGTAACCTTCCTCTGGGCTGACGACTACTTTTCCTGCCATCACCCGCACGGCATTTCCCGCCGCCGGATGATAGATGGATACGTTACCGGACTCCAGAACCACACCCACTCCGTTCGCGTCACGAACAAGACTGGCTTGCGTGTCCTGTCCGAAGGCCATGCGGCTGCCATGATCCAGGGCTACGACCGCGGCTCCGTCCTTCACCTGCAAACGGTCACCGCTAAAGATCGTGCCGTTCGGCAAAAGCGCCTGTCCGCCAACGCTCGCATTCAGGCTCCCCGCCACTGAACCCACAACCGCTGAACCAGCCCAAGCCGGAACCGAGCCGACGAGGCCAAAAAGGAGCACAACCAGCATAACCCGCAGTTTCATCGACATTTTCGCGACTCCTTATTTTTTAGGTCAGAGTTAAAAGCAACACTGACCCGGTTTTATGCCAACCATCATCTTCGGCAAGCACGAGTAATATAGAGAACTCGTTTCCCCTTTGTCAACTACTTTCTGAAAAAAATATAGCCTCCAGAGGGGGTGCAACGTGGGTATTGTACACCAGAAGTGCCTGCAATGTGTTGAATTTGCCGGGAGGGTCTGTTAGATTATCCCTCGGTCGATCCCAGGAGGACCTCCAATCATGGCCATCAGCAAGGAGCTGCTTGAGATACTCGTTTGCCCTGTGTGCAAGGTCTCGGTACAGCCGACGCCGGATGGTAAGGGTCTAAAATGCGGCCAATGCCGGCGTGTTTACCCCATTAAAGAAGATATTCCCATCATGCTGGTCGATGAAGCCCGGATCGAGCCAGAGTAACGGCATCGATATGTATCCGGCGCCACATCCCCGGTCTGACGCTGAAGCCGAGCCAACCCTCGGCTGGCGCGGCACGCACAAAGGCACGGACAAGTGGCGGGTGGCAAGCGAGAAGCCGTCGGCGATCAGCACTCAGCGATCAGCGGGCGCCACCGGCAGAGAGCAGCGGCCCTGCCAGTCTGTGTGATGACTTCAATTTCTGTGCTGTAGCGGCCGTCGGAGTCTGCCCTGGAAGAGACCGCCGAAGTTCTTGA
Organism: Terriglobia bacterium; assembly: GCA_050745605.1. Lineage (GTDB taxonomy): Bacteria > Acidobacteriota > Terriglobia > UBA7540 > UBA7540 > CALCEB01. The sequence goes on from JBOGKI010000038.1 coordinate 5,317, forward strand.
GAAACCAAGGCCGGCGGTCGTAGACCGAAACCAAGGCCGGCAGTCCCCGCTTTGCAGCGGGCCAGGTGCCGACCGCCGCTACAGAAGCAGTTTTCACACAGACCCTTCCGGGGCACTTGCTGAAAGCTGATAGCCTCTTGTCGTCAATCGTCAGAGAGTGTGAAAAAATCTACGGCGCCTGTCATCCTGAGCGGAGCGAGGGATCTAAGCTCTTTGCCTTTAATGAGAGACGAGATGCTTCGCGCAGCCTGCCCTGAGCCGGCGGGGATTCCTCGCTTCGCTCAGAATGAGGGGCGAAGGGCTCAGCATGACAGATTGGAATTTTTTCACACGTTCTCACTTGTCACTGCCTTCGGGATTTTCTCCTCCCGCAGCGGGCGGCTGAGTTTTGCAACAAATCGCTACAGGAGTCATTGCTTGAATAAGCCGGAACAGCGGCGCTTGGCGCGAATTGCTCGTCAATTTCCGGAGCGCCGCATCGCTGTGCTCGGCGACTTCATGCTTGATGAGTTTCTTCGCGGCGAAGCCACCCGCATCTCACCGGAGGCGCCCGTCCCGGTAGTGCTCATCCGGGACCGCGCGCGGGCCGAGGGCTATCCGGGTGGCGCAGGGAACGTGGCGGCGAATATTGCGGCGCTGGGCGCATGGCCGCTGCCGCTCGGAGCCATCGGAAAAGATGAAAGCGGCAGCCGCCTGCTCCGCCTGCTTCGCGCCAGGGGCATCGCTACAGACACACTGATTCGCGAGGCGGGCCGCATGACTCCGCGAAAAGTACGCGTGGTTGCGCACCAGCATCAATTGCTGCGCCTCGACTTTGAGAGCGCCTCGGAAGTTTCCGAAGCCAACGCCTGCCGCCTTCTGGAAGTTTTCCGCCGGAACCTGCGGCGGTTGAATGGGCTGGTCATATCCGACTACGCCAAGGGCTCCGCGACGCCAGACTTGTGCCAGGAAATGATTGCCCTGGCGCGATCTCGCGATCTCCCGGTTTTCGTGGATCCCAAGCCCGAACATGTGGCCATCTGCTATCAAGCCACCGTGGTCGCTCCCAACCTTCAGGAAGCGGAGAAAATGGCGGGCGCACCCATGCGGACAGCCATGGAAATCGAGGCGCAGGGGCGGAAACTGCTGCGGAAATTCGCCTGCGGGTATCTGCTGGTGACACGGGGTGCCCAGGGCATCACCGTCCTCTCGAAGCATGGAGCGCGGCGCGAAATCCAGAGCGTCCCGCGGCCCGTTTACGACGTCACCGGCGCCGGAGATACAGTGCTGGCGGTGGTGGCTCTGGCCTATTGCTCCGGGGCCTCTATGCAGGACGCTGCGCAAATGGCAAACCTGGCGGGGGGGCGCGTCGTGTTGAAATTCGGCACGTCGCAAATATCCCTCGCCGAACTGCTCCAAGCCATTCAACAGGCGTAAGCGGGATTGTCGCCGGGTGCGAAGAGCCAGTTGGGGCCGAGAGAGACGCGCTCGCCAAACTGGGTGGCGTCGACGTGGCGAGGGTCGTTACTGGGCTCATTAGACGCAGCGGCTTGGGCCAAGGACAGGCTTGCACACACAATCATTGCCGAAAAGCTGAGACAGCAGAGGAACCTTCCTATCATTGCATTTGACCTCTTGCCGATGAAAACCACTGCTCGCACTATACTGATTCGCCATCCGCAAGGGGAATTCTGGCGGGGGTGCTGGTTTGCGTGCGGGTACTTATGAACGCACTGAAAGGCAGCCAGCTCATAGCTCTTAGCTTTTTCTGCGCGAACGAAATAAGAGTGACTGCTGAAAGAAAGCGCAGCTACTGCTTGTCGAACACTTCTATTCTCTTCTCCGATTCCTTGCCAACCATCCAGGACGTCGCCGTCAGAGTTTTGCCGCCCGCGGAGAGCTCATCCGTTCCCTGCTGAACGATCTTGCCATCGATAAAGACCGAGTAAGTCAACTTGGTGGGAGTGAGGAGTGTCACAGTCTCGACGAGTCCTTTCGCCTTGGATGGGAGATCGAGGCTCATCTCCGAGCCATCCGGCTTCCCTTCCATTGTGAATTTAATCGCGGGATATTCCCAGCGCATGACTCCCGCCGATGGGGCGGAGATGATCAGCGAGTCATCGACTTCAACAAAATTGCTCTTCGCGTGGTTGGGTTTCCATCTACCAACCCATGGGTTTTCCGTCGCAAACGCTGCCGGCGCAGAGAGAACGAACAATGCAGATGCAAGAAGGAACTTCTTCACCAGGATTTCCATTATGGTTGTCCGAACGCCGCAGTATACTCCCGGTGGCCGCTTTCGCGAATGATTCTCCGAAGATTCTGCATGTCTGAGTGGCGCTGCGGAGGCAATGGGCAACGCCGCGAGCTGGTAGTTCGCGAGCATGGCATTCAGCGCCGGCAAGTCCTGAGTGTTGATGCCCTGCCATGCGGTGACGTCCTTCGCAAGCGCGTCGCACGTCTCCTTGACGGAAGCACGAACGGAATCCACCGGCGCGATGTCGGCGCTTTCGACGGACACGGCGAGGCGCGCGAGGTTGCGATTCACCAGGCCAAAGCCGGGCGCCGTGGCCTTGCCGTTCTCAACCGCATCCACCTTCTTCAGGAGCGCGGCCGCGGCATCGCTGGTCTTCTTCGCCTTCTTATCCTTCGGGATCGCCTTCTGCCGCTCGGTGAGCGCCTCCCGCAGCGCCGCCACTTGATGGTAACCGTCAAAGCTCGCCTTCATCCCTTGCGTCATGCTCTGAAACAGTGAAAGCTGCCGCTCCAATCCCTCCTGCGAAGTATGAACGCCCGGGTCAAGCTTTACGTTGAGCCGCTGCCGATATTCCTGCCCGTTCACGGTGAGCACCACGATGTAATCGCCCGGAACCGCCAGCGGCCCCGGCGGCTGATGCACCGGCGTTTCACCCGGAATGGCATGATCCGCGAGCGTGTATGCGGCGTATTTCAGGTGGTTCCCGTAATAGCTGTAGCGCAGGACGGGCGGATCGGGATAACGCAAGTCCCAGACGAAGCGGTTCTCACCGGGGTTTTTGGAAAGCACGGCCGGGCGCGCAAACCAATAGGTCGGTGCGTTGGCGAGCGAAGTCTCCGGCGGAGGCGGTGTGGAAGAATATTGGCGCACGACGTTGCCGCGATCATCCAGGACCTTCATGGTGACTTCGCCCGTCGCCGCGGACTTGAGGTAATAATCCAGAATGGCGCCATCGGGCGGGTTCTTGCCCGCCGGCGTCTCGCGGGGCAGCGGCGTATCCTCATTGTTATCCCAACGGACGCGCCACGCGGTTTCGGGATGATAGAAGAACCCCGGAGAATTCTCCACGTCGGCACTCGCCTGGCGCAGCGGCGTTAAATCATCCAGAACCCAAAGAGCGCGACCAAAGGTGGAGGCGGCCAGATCGTTGCCGTGCACGGTGAGGTCGGTGACGGTGGCAGTGGGCAAATTGAGTTGCAAGGATTGCCAGTGATCGCCGTCGTCAAACGAGACGTAAACGCCCGTCATGGTTCCGGCATAAAGCAGACCTTTGCGCACCGGGTCAGCGCGCACCACGCGAACCCAGGAGCCGGCGGGAAGTCCATTCACAATCTTCGTCCAGCTCTTGCCGTAGTCATGGCTGCGGTAGATGAGGGGCTGCGAGCCGTCGTAATCCGTCACCGCGGCGTAGGCGGTCGCTGCGTCTTGCGACGAGGCATCGATGATGTTGACGATGGCTCGCGTCGGCAGTCCGGCCGGCGTGACGTTGGTCCAATGCGCGCCGCCGTCCTGGCTGAGCTGGATCAATCCGGTATAAGTCCTGCCTCGGCTTCCGGTGCCCACCCACATCACTCCTGCCTGCACGGGTGAAAGCGCCAACGTAGAGATGAGTCCCTTCTGCGGCTTCTTCTTTGGGTCTTTGTCGGGTTCGAGCGTTAAGTCGGGGCTCACCTCCTGCCAGCTTGCGCCGCCGTTCTGGGTCTTCAGCACCATCTGCGTGCCCAGGTAGAGAGTTCTTGGATCTTGCGGCGAAAACTCCAAGGGATCGGCCGCGCCGGTGCGATATTTGCTGCCTCGTTCGAACACCGTGGCGTACTGGCCGGTGGTCCTGTCGAAGCGGAACACCGTGCCATACCAACCATCGCTGTAAATGAGATTGGGATTCAGCGAATCGGATTCAATGTAGCCGTCTTCAAATCCGGCGACGGAAAACCAGTCGCGGAAACTGATCTCGCCGTAGGCGCTGAGATTGGGCACGGCCACGGTGCCGCTGTCCTGTTGCGCTGCGAAGACGAGGTAGGGGAAGGTGTTGCTGGTTGATATGTGATAGAACTGGCCGGTGGGCTGGTTGTACCACGAGTTCCACGTCTCTCCGCCGTCGACGCTGACGATGGCGCCTTGATCCACACCCAGAATCATGCGCTGGTCGTTTGTCGGATCGATCCACAGAATGTGAAAGTCATCGCCGCTGGGTGCTCCCACATAAGCCGCAAAGGTCTTGCCGCCGTCGGTGGAGCGATACATCGAAGTTTGCACCACATAGACCACATCAGGATTCATCGGGTCCACAAACACCCGGCTGAAGTAGCCGTTGCCGAGAATGCGGGGATCCTTGGTAATCTGCTGCCACGTTGTGCCGCCATCCTCGGAGCGGAATAATCCCTGACTCATAACCGCAAACACGCGCTGTCCGTTGTGGCCTGGCGCCACGGCCACACCGATCCTCCCCTGATCCTTTTCGGGCAGACCGTGGCCGCTGATTTCCTTCCAGGTAGCGCCTTCGTCTTCGGATTTATAAATTCCCGAATAAGCCGTGCCCTGGGCGGGTCCAAAACGGCCGGTGGGATGCCAGAGCGCGGCGTAAACCACCTGGCTGTTGCCAGGATCGAAGCAAAGGTCGTAAACGCCTGTGTCTTTGTCTCTGGTCAACACCTGCTTCCAGGTCTTGCCGCCATCCTCCGACTTAAACACGCCGCGAGTGGTTTCAGAAGCATTGGCAGAATGCGGCCCGATGTTGAACGCGCCCGCCGCGCCCACCAACACAATGTCGGGATTGCGCGGGTCAACGAGCACGGAAGAGATCACGTGGGTTTTCTCAAGGCCGAGGTGCGTCCACGTGACGCCTGCATCGGTGGATTTATACATGCCGTTGCCGTTCGTTTGCTCGCCGGTTCCAACGTAAATGATGCTGGGATTGGAGCGTGAGACGGCAATGGCGCCAATCGAAGCCACACGGACATCGTCAAAAATCGGTTTCCACACGCGGCCGCCGTCCGTGGTCTTCCACACGCCGCCGCCGGGAGTGCCCATGTAATAGATGGCGGGCTTGCCGGGAATGCCGGCCACGGCGGTCACGCGGCCAGCGCGGAACGGACCGATCAGCCGCCAGCGCATCGCCGAAAAGAGATTGGGATTTAATTGCAGCGCTCCGGCCGGTGCCGCCAGCAGCAGCATACTCAGGGCCAGGCTTATCCAGGCCGTCGCCAAAATGCAAAATCCCCGGCCAGACCGGTTCATGATGACATTCCCTCCCCATTCAGAAAAGAACTGGCGAGGTTATCAAACCGGGCTTCTGACTTTCAACGAAATTCAGAGTCCGGTGGTGAGGCAGCTTGAGGTAAAACCACCAACTGGAGAGCTGGGTGCGGGAAACCCGCCTGTCGGGTTCGGGCGGAGGGGGAACCTCATTGGTTCTCCACCCCTATCGGCGCCTGGCATGACGGCGACCTTGGTTGCGGCTGAAGGCCACGCTGCGCCACCCCCCGATTCGTCACGCGCGAAGTTGGGGGATTCGCTTTCCATAAAATCTGCATCTCATGATCTTGGGTGCTACACTTACCACGAGGTCCTGGACGATCTGTGACGGGTACCATGCAGGGGTCCTGCGATCCATGATCCGCTTTGCTTCCGTTGGAATTGTCCTGTTGGTGGCCATGCCGCTGGCATTAGGCCAAAATGCGGGACTGCCCACCAGCGGACCGGCGGTCTCCCCGATCGCCAAGCACCGCCGATTTTTTTGCCGTCTTAACACTCGCTTAACCTATAATCTTCTTTGGCGTGGCTTACTGCGCTGCGGGAGTCGGGTTCAAGGTGTCATGGCGGTCTACGGCGCGGGCGTGCAGTTGATCCCCACTAATTCCTGCGTTTGGAGGGTGCAATGAAAAGGCTCTCAGTGCTGGTTTTCATTGTAGGCTTTGTTCTTTCAGCTTCATTGCTTGAGGCGCAAAATTCCATTTCTCGAGGCTCCATCACCGGGCGGGTCACAGACCCTTCCGGCGCGGTCGTGCCGGGCGCCAAAGTGGTGGTCGCTAACCTGGATACGGGAGTCAAGTCTACCACCCAGACCCGAAGCGACGGCTTCTTCATCTTCCCGATCATGCAAGTAGGGCGTTATTCGCTCAACGTGAGTAAGACCGGCTTTGAAGCCGTTGAGGTGGAGCCGGTGGAAGTGCAGATCGGCCAAACCGCAACGCAAAACGTCCGGCTTAAGGTTGGCTCAGTAGGCACCACGGTGACGGTAACGGGAAGCTCTCCACTTTTGAGGCCGGACCAGTCAACATCCAGCGCCGTGGTCAATCAATCTTTGATCCAAGCCCTGCCGCTCAACGGCCGCCGGTATACGGATTTTGTGCTGCTCACCCCCAATGCCAATGCCGACGGTGAATTTGGACTGATCAGCATCGGCGGCCAGCAAGGCGGAGGAGACTCCGGCTATGCGAATGGGAATGGCGCGAGTTCCTATACAGTGGATGGCGCCAATTTCACCAGCAACTTCTACGGTGACGCCCGCGGCCGCACGCGTGTGCCCTACATCTTCGGCGAGAACTCGGTTCAGGAGTTCCAAGTATCGGACAGCCCCTATTCCGCGGCATACGGGGGCGCAGGCGCCGGGTTCGTCAACACCGTCACTAAGTCTGGTGGCGATCAGTTCCACGGCAACGCCTTCTATTACAACCGCAACAGCGCCACCGGCTCAAACGACGCCATCGATAAGGCCAACGGCGTCTCGAAGCCGCTCAATGATTTGCAGCAGTTCGGCGGGAGTCTGGGAGGTCCGGTGAAGCATGACAAGGCTTGGTTCTTCATGGACTACGAGCAGCAGCGCCAGCTCGATCCCATCTCAGTAATCAACCCTGGCATGCAGAGCTTGAATGAAACCAGCTTCGGAGTTCCTGCAGGGACTGCGCTGCCATCTCCCAACGCACCGTATGCGGCGGCTTCCAGCGTCACCGCACCCGACCCCACCAATCCCCTATATTTGCAGCAGGTTTCGAACGCTTTGAACGCAATTCAATCGAACATTGGGGTTCGTAACCGGCGGCGGGATGATCTCTCGCTGTTCCCAAAGGTTGATTGGCAACCTGACTTGGCCGACCACATCACCTTTTCTTACAACTACAACAAGTTTACTTCGCCCGGCGGCGAAATCACTTACAATCCCGTCTCCTTTGACGGCGTCCAGGCCCTTTCCAACAACGACGTTCACGATCATCATGCGACCATTCAGTGGACGCGTTCGCTGCGGCCGAATCTGCTGAATGATTTTCACATCAGCTTCCTGCGCGACGATCAGGTCGAGACGCCTAGCGGCCTGACCGATCCGGCCTTGCCAACCTTCGAAATCTTTTCGCCGCAATTCTTCGATCTGGGCAATCCTGGATACGCACTGGGCACGACTCATGAGTTCCAATGGGAAGCGAATGATAGCGCGACGTACATTAAAGGGAAAAACAACGCCAAGTTCGGCTTCGATTATGACCGCACCCATCTCTCCGACTTTGAGTTTGGCAACTTCCGCGGCACGTATGCCTTCGACAATCCCACCGATTTTGCGCTCGGGCATTATGCCTTCTTCACCCAGAGTTCCGGCACGCCCTATTTCAAATTCACCGTTCCCTATTATGGTGTCTACGGGCAGGACAAGATCCAGGTCCGTTCCAACCTGTCGCTAAATTTGGGCTTGCGGGAGGATTTCCAGGTATTCGCGCAACCGCAGGAAAACCCGGCTTTCCCGTTGACGGGCCAATTCCCCAACCAGTACAAACGTTTGGCCCCACGCTTGGGTTTTGCCTACTCGCCGAAAAGCAACACGGTAGTGCGGGGCGGGTTCGGAGTGTTTTACGAGATTCTTGACGGGATCAACTACGAAAATTCGGTAGTCTCGAACGGTCTGCCCTCGCAGCAGTCGAGTGCGTTCACAATCTTTAACAGTGGGGTTGCGCCGAATTCCCAGTCCCCCGTAGTGCGAACGGGAGCGCCTGATTTCGGCCCGGTCTTCCCGAATATTATCACCAGCCCCGCATTTTTTGCGGGCTCAAGCAACCTCTCGCTAATCGATCCCGGCTTCCAGACGCCTACGATTTTGGAGTCCAGTCTGGAAATCGAGCGGCAGTTTTCTCCGAGCACCACGCTGACCGTCGGTACGATGTGGACGCACGCCTACCACCTGATTGCCTCCTCCGCCTACGACTTGAATCTGATCCCGCCTACTGGCACCACTGCTTATGTCGTCTGCCCACCTGGCTCCGCAGGTCCCACCTGCACCGGACCGTCGGCGACCGGGCCAAACCTGGATAGCGGCCTGCTGACCGATGGCTTGATCACCTCCAAGTTTGGCCAGATCAATGCCCTCATAAGTCCCGGCGAGGATACCTACAATTCGTTCTACGTAAAGCTGGAGCGGCGGATGTCCAAGGGTCTGGAATCGTTGATCTCCTACACCTATTCCAAGGACCTGTGTACTGACGGCACGGATTTCTATAATCAATTCAATCTCTCGAACCTAAATTCCCCGTGCTTATTGGATCAGCGCAATCGGCTCTCGATCGCCGGCGTTTACACGCCTCACTTCGGCGGCTCAAATGCCACGGCGCGGAAGCTGCTGAACAACTGGGTGATCTCCACAGAAATGGCGTTCAACTCCGGGCGGCCTTACGCAGCACTGCTGAACACTTCTCCCAGCGGAAACATGTTGAACGACTCCGCTTTCAATGAATCTACCAACAACACCGCCGACGGGATCAATGCCAGCGGGATTTCGCCCGCCGTCGGGCTGAACTCTCTTTATGGGTCCGGCATGACTGAGATAGACCTCGGCATCTCTCGCATCTTCCACGTGCGGGAGAAAGAGACGATTACATTGATGGCAGAGGCGTTTAACTTGTTCAATACGTCAAACTTCTATGTGCAAAACGGTGTCGGCATCAACCAGGTGCAGTACAATCCAATGGGTGCGAACTGCGGAGACGGGGCCACCCAGAACCAGACCTGCTATCTGATGCCGAACAGCGGACCGGGCGGCTACGGAACGCTCGAATCCATCGGCCAGCTCAATGGACCACGAG
>JBOGKI010000039.1:0-14593 GCA_050745605.1 Terriglobia bacterium
CAGTTTTGGTGCACATCTCAAGCCTCGCGAATTCTCTCCGGTTCTTCAGTAGGTCATCACGCTTTCTAGAATTACAAAATTCTGAAGTTCATCTTTCTCGCTCCACTTAGAAGCTCCATTGTGCCCCAGGAATCCGGCAAGCTATTGAAATCGAACAGGTAATCGGAAATAATGAATTTATGACTGAGGGCGATGGGCGGCAAGAAAATGCACCGCTCAACGTGCCTGAAGCACTTTCCTATTCATTTTCAACATATTTGCGCGCTTTCTGTAACAATGTGCTATAATCCTGGTGCAGTTTATGTTGCGATGCCGACGAGAACTTGGCCCGAGACTCTTAACAACCTGGGGAAGCCCTGTCGTTAAGCAGCCTGTTTTGGGCTCAGATCATCGGGCCTTTCCCCCGTGGCAGTGCCAACGAATTGCCAATTTAACCAAGAGGTCAAACTCACCAGAATGAAAGAACAAGGTACAGTGAAATGGTTTAACGCCGCCAAGGGTTATGGCTTCATCAAGCGCGACAGCGGCGAAGATGTCTTTGTGCACTTCTCCTCAATCGCGGGCGATGGATACCGCTCGCTTGAGGAAGGCGCGCGTGTCAGCTTTGAAGTCAAAACCGGACCGAAGGGCTTGCAAGCGGATCGCGTCGAAAGGGCATAGAGTCAGGTGGGGTGCCCTGGCGGGCTCCCCTTTACGCAATACTCAAGAAAATGAAGGCGGCTTGATTTCTGGATGACAACTTGTTCCGGAAACACAGCAGCGCAAAAAAGGAAATTTACCTGAGAAGCAACTCCGGCCGCAGAGACGCGAAGCCTGCTTTCCGGGGCCGGCTGCTTCCGAATTGAGAGGCAATTATGAACCTTAAGGTCGGGCAATACATAAAGCATTCCAAGTATGGGTGTGGCACGATCATCGAACGCGATGATGACCGGACCACGATCGATTTTGACACGGCGGGGCTAAAGAAGTTTGTCACCTCGATTGCCTCATTTGAAATCGCCGAAGGGGAAGCTCCCAAGAAGAAGCGAGGCGCAGGAAAACGGCGAGCCAAAGTTACCGTGCACTAAGCTTGTTGCCAGTTCCTACCGATACCCCGGACGGAAATCGCTTCAGTCAGAGACCTCCGCAAGGCCGGCGCCAAAATCCTGATTTTGTTCCTTTCAACCTACCCTGCTGGCGGGCCAGCGGGGTAGCATCTCCGCGTGCCAGCCGAGCACACGATCTTCCATACCCAGCAACGCCGGTGGCAGTCCTACCTTTTTGTGGGTTGCTTCTTCCCGAACAGGCCCATAAGCCCTTGAATTAGATTAGTGGGAGAATTCGGCGTGCTTTTCGTGGTGCCGGTGCCGGTCAGTCCGGCGGGCAGCCCGGATGGAGGTTGGACATCAAACTTGGGCTGATTCAACGTACCGGTGACGCGAAAAGGGAGATCCACCATACCGTTGTGGATGGGGACTCGAACCAGACTGGACAGAGCGTTGGTCAAGGGCGTGGCGGCGGCCTTAACTCGTGCCACTCCAATATAATTCAGAGTGGGATCAGGCGCCCGGTTAAGGTCAGTGTTTCCCTGGGCGGTGGCGTTCAACCCGTTGCCGAGTAGCGTAATGGTGCGGCTCATCAGCAGACCGCCATGAAGTTCGAAATCAGCCGAGATCGACGAGAAAGAGGTAATATCACCGGAGGTTGGACCGAGGCCCGCAATCTTCATCATCTGGAGGATATTCCTGTTGAGTTTGAGGTCGGGGACGCGGCCTCGGACAATGGTCAAGTTACCGTTCGCTTGCTTGCCCACCCAGGGGTTAGGGCGGCCCGCGAAGTCGCCTGAAAAGAGGCAAGTGGCATTCAGATTCCCCGTCATCTTGCCGCTTCCGCCCGGAAATGCGGCCATCAATGTGGCGACATCGACTCCCGTCAGGTTCAGGGAGACTCGATATGGCGAATTGCCGCGAGCCAAGCTCATCTGGAAATTGCCTGCGCCTTTGCCGGCAAACACCTCAAACGAAAAGGGATTCAAGGACAACATCGCAGGATCAAGGGCGACATTGGATTTCAGATTGGTCAGATTCACCTGGCCGTAACGTACGACCTTGGCGGAAAGCGACCCCTGGGCTGTCACCTGGTTAGGACTCGTGGCCGGGAGACCACTGCCGCCTTCAAGACGTACGAGCCGCAAGCGAATGCCCGTGCTGGTGCGGCTGGGCGATAGGGAGGCGGGCGCCACCAGGGTGCCCAGGTCAACCGGCTTCAAATCGATCCGCGCATCCGTCGCGTCAAGGACCGGCGGCCCGGCTTCTCCTGAGCCCAGCACCTGCGCCAGGATAATGTGGGCTCCGGAAATCACCACTTCATCCACGGTCGTCTGGAAGGGAATCGAATAGGAAGCTCTTCGGATGGTGTTGGCCGCCGGACTTGCGAAATTCCACTGTTCACCCTTGGAAAGCAGGGTAATGACCGGCTTCTGGATCTCAACCGATTCCACCACAATCCGGTGATGAAGCAGCGGCCCAATCTCCAGGTTGGCTGAAACCTTCGCCGCGGTCACGAAATTGCCGGATGGGAAGCCCGCGGGATTTCCAAGCGCAAAATCCTCCACCACCACGGAGATCTTGGGCAAAAACCGGACGGAAAGCCGCCCCATTTCAACGCGGCGTGCCGTCCGGCTTTCGATTTCAGAAATGATCTCCGGGCGGTAGCGGTCAACATTAATGAAAAAGGGCAGGATAAGAAGAATGGCGATGAGGACCACAACAGTGATGAGGAGTTTTTTGAGAACAGGCATTCCGTGGGTTGCCATCACGAACTCCGGTTTGGACCCCTCAAAGAACCCTCGTTCATTTCTGCTGATGCGCCGGCTTTGAAGGTCTCACCTTTTTCCAGGCACCCCGCGGGCTGAATCCCAATTTACTTCGCTGCGGGCGCCGCGGCTGGAGCCCTGCTGGCAGTGTTTGCCGCAGGACTCCTGGAAAGCTTTGCGGAGTAATAGTTGAAAAAGGATTTCGCCGGCGGGGCCACATCCACTGTTTGGGTGCATACATCGGGACCAACTTGCGCAAAAATCCACCGGAAGAGCCAGCCCTGCGGCGGGAGTGGGCCCCCTTCGGGATTGAAAAACACCTGGTTATCCGCCACGGTCACCTGATAGCGCGTCATGAATCCGTTGCTGGTGAAAAGACGAAGGGCAAACGCGCCTGGGGCTGAACCCTGGCTCAGAATGCCCACCCAAGATTCGTGGCTGGCGGGCGCAGTTTTGGTGGCCGGAAGGGAAACATCTCCCTGGAACTGCAGAAAACGCTGGTTGAGTGTATAGGCAAAGGAAAGATGCACGGCTCCCGCCGCCTTACTGCCCGTCGTCTTTCCAGACCAGGCGCCGATCAACCATTGGAGGTTGGAGAAATCCGGTTTGGGCGGAAGCGGAATGGTGTAAATGGTGGGGTTTTTCTGACCGGCGAGAATCAACCCCGGCGCCAGAATCATCACCCAGGCCAAGAGAACTCTCTTCATCCGCTAACCCGCCTTCCCGTCCGTACGTCACTCCGGTTCCGGCTTCTTCACTTGTTTCAGCTAACCCATGACCGCATTCGAATTATAACCGGACTTCAACCGGTTTGCCGCAAACACGCTTCAAAAACCGCCCTTGCCGGGTGGAACAAGGTCTTCTTGGCTGGTGTAGCGGCGGTCGGAGCCTGCACCGCCGCAAAGCCGGGACCGCCGGTCCTGATTTCTTACGACCTTCGGGGCTCGCAGAGTGCGGCTACAGGGGTAGCCACGACGAATGGCTTTTCAAATTCGTCGTGGGCCTTTACCGCGCCAAAAGCCCCCGGCGCGGAAAAACGCTCGGCGGGGCTGCCGCTCTTTCGCAGGTCCTGAGCGCGGCGGGAACTTTCCTATTGACATTCTATGGGAGTGTGCTAGTTTCATACAGAATCTCTATAGGTAGGGAGGATTATGCCGCCTCAGCATGCGAATTTACTGCAAGGGACGCTGGATTTATTGATTCTGAAGACTCTGGCGCTGGGCGAAATGCATGGACTTGGCATTGCCCGCCGCATTGAGCACGTTACGAAGGGAACATTTCAGGTAAAACCCGGTTCGCTTTTTCCGGCTCTGCATCGGATGGAGGAGGCTGGCTGGCTCGCTTCCTCCTGGGGAGAGTCGGAAAAGAATCGCAAGGCCAAGTATTACCGGCTCACCAAGGCGGGCGAACGTCAATTTGCTGCCGAAACGAAGCAATGGGAACGCATCACAGTGGCGATTGGCAGAGCGCTCGAAGCCGTCTAAAGGACGCAAATCCATGCTGTTACTGTCCAAGCTGAAGAGTTTAGCCCGGAACCTCTTTCACAAGAGTCGAGTGGAACAGGAACTCAGCGACGAGGTTCGTTCGTATGTCGAGATGCTGACGGAAGAAAAGCTGGAGGCGGGAGTGAGTCCGGAGACAGCCCGCCGGGAGGCGATGATGGAACTGGGCGGCGTGGAACAAGTGAAGCAACGAGTGCGAGAAGTCAGAATCGGGACGCTGCTGGACACACTGTTCCAGGACCTGGGCTACGGTATTCGCCAACTGCGCCGCAGCCCCGGCTTCACGGCTGTAGCCGTCATCAGTTTGGCGCTTGGGATCGGCGCCAACACCGCAATCTTTAGCCTGATCGACGCCGTGATGCTCAGGATGCTGCCCGTAGAGAAGCCCGAGCAGCTCGTGTTGCTGAATTGGACCGCGCCGGGCTGGCCTTACATGATCCACTCGCTGAGCGGCAATTCCGACCGCGACAAGAGCGGCCGCTCCACCAGCACCTCCTTTTCGTACCCTATCTTCGACGACATTCGTGCTCACAATCAAGCGTTCTCCAGCGTTTTGGCCTTTTCGGACCCTGACCCGTTGAATGTGGGCGTAGGCGGGCAGGCGGGTCTCGCCCGGGGCCAGTATGTCTCGGGCGATTACTCCTCCACGCTGGGAGTTCCAGCCACCCTCGGACGGACGATCACGCCGGCGGACGACAAGGTGGGTGCGAGTCCGGCAGCCATGATCAGCTACCGCTATTGGACGACACGATTTGGACGTGACCCACTCGCGGTGGGCAAGGCCATCACCGTGAACGCCGTCTCCTTCACTGTGGTGGGCGTGACTGCCCCCGAGTTCTTTGGAGTTCAGCCCGGAGCTTCGATTGATATCTGGATTCCTCTCCGAACGCAGCCGCTGGTTGAAGCCGGCTGGATCGCGTACGCAACCCCTGGCGAGGTCTCAAGGTTCACGGCGCGCGACGACTGGTGGGTTCTGATCATGGGGCGGTTAAAGCCGGGCGTAAGCGAGCAACAGGCGCGCGCCGCCCTGGACGTGATCGTTCGGCGGAACACCACCGGCTTCGAACTGCCGCCGCCGGCAAAGCGCTCTCCGGACACGGCCCTCCAACCGCCTCAGGTTCAGTTGACCAGCGCCAGTAAGGGACTCGACTCCTTGCGGCAGGAGTTTTCCCAGCCGCTCTTTATCCTGATGGCGGTGGTCGGTCTCGTTCTCTTGATCGCCTGCGCGAACGTCGCGAATCTGCTGCTGTCACGGGCGGCCACGCGGCAAAAAGAGATCGCCGTGCGGCTGGCGCTCGGAGCCGGCCGGCGGCGCCTGATTCGCCAGTTGCTCACCGAGAGCGTCCTGCTGGCAACGGCGGGCGGCGTTCTGGGAGTGGCGCTTGCCTACTGGGCGAGCGATGTTCTGCTGGCTTTCATGTCCGGCGGGCGGAACCACGTGATCCTCCATGTCTCTCCCAATCTGCGTGTGCTCGGCTTCACCGCCGCCGTCTCGGTGCTCACCGGAATCCTGTTTGGATTGGCTCCGGCCCTGCGCGGCACCCGCCTGGATCTAACCCCCGCCCTCAAGGAAGGCGCGGGCAAGATGGTGAGAAGAGCCGGTCAAGCGCGGGGCCTACGCTTGGGACTGGGCAAGGCGCTGGTGGTTGCCCAGGTGGCCATGTCGCTTATGTTGCTGATTGGCGCCGGATTGTTTGTCCGCACCCTCACCAACCTGGAGAATGAGAACGTCGGGTTTGATCGCCGCAATCTCCTGCTCTTCGGCGTTGCTCCCACCCAGGCCGGCTACAAGGGTGAACGCCTGGCAAGGTTCTACGATGACCTGCAGCGCCGGATCGAAGCCATTCCCGGCGTGCGCTCTGCAAGCCTCTCCCGCCATACGTTCATTGACGGTGGCATCAGCATAGACGGAATCTCCATTCAGGGATATACCCCGAAACCCGGCGAATCAGAAAACGGGTCTATCAGCCTTCACGTGAATTCTGTG
The DNA here is from genome assembly GCA_050745605.1 of Terriglobia bacterium. Classification (GTDB taxonomy): domain Bacteria; phylum Acidobacteriota; class Terriglobia; order UBA7540; family UBA7540; genus CALCEB01. Next base: position 6,284 of record JBOGKI010000039.1, read on the forward strand.
GGGCCGGAATTCTTTGAGACCTTCGGGATTCCGCTGGCGCTCGGCCGCACAATCGCAGATAGAGACACAGCGTCGGCTGCCAAGGTGGCCGTGGTTAACCGCGCCTTCGCAGACAGGTACCTGGCCGGCACAAACCCCATCGGCCGGCGATTCGGCTTCGGAGACCAAAAGGCGAGCTCCGATATTGCCATCGTCGGCGTGGTCGGCGACGTGAGGTACGGGCAGTTGCGTGACACCGCCCCGCCGACGGTTTATGTGCCCTATACGCAAGAGTCCGAGCCGCCGGAGGGAATGACCTTTGAGGTGCGAACCGCAGGCGATCCCAGGAATTGGATCGGCACGGTTCGGCAAGCGGTTCAGGGACTCGACAGGAATCTACCGCTGTTTGACGTCAAGACACAAACAGAACAGATCGCGCAGGCGACCTTCCAGGAACGTCTCTTCGCCCGGCTTTCGAGCTTCTTCGGACTCCTGGCGTTGGTACTGGCGTGCGTGGGCCTGTACGGCATGATGTCCTACGCCGTGGCGCGAAGGACCAGCGAAATCGGCATTCGCATGGCGCTTGGCGCCGAACCGGCGAAGATCTTGGGGATGGTGCTCTGGGAAGGATTCGCGTTGGCCGGGCTCGGTATCGCCCTCGGCATACCGGCGGCTTTTGCCGCCTCGCGCCTCGTTGCTACGATGCTTTACGGGATCAAACCCACAGACCCGGTCACGATCGTTGCTTGCACGGTGCTGATGTTTGGTGTCACGGCACTTGCGGGCTACCTTCCCGCCCGGCGCGCGTCACGTGTGGACCCAATGACGGCGCTGAGGAGCGAATAGGTTGTTGTAACCGCGATGTCCTCATCGCCGAAATCGTAGAGGCCGGCTTTAGCCGGGCAGGAGTTTTGTTTTCGCTTGCCGGGCTGAAGCCCACCGCTACGGCCCACGCGACGCCGAGTAGGGGAGGGCCTTGCGCCCGACGGCGGGAAGCACACGAAGGTCGCCCGCACAGGATATTAACACGAAGGTCGTGAGAGCTTCTGATTAACCGAGGCAAAGGACGCAAGTCGATGCTGGTACTTTCCCGCTTGTCAAGCCTGGTACGAAACCTCTTTCACAAGAGCCGAGTCGAACGGGAGCTCAGTGACGAGGTTTGTTCGTATGTTGAAATGCTCACGGAAGAGAAGATCAAGGCTGGAATGAGTCCGGAAGCGGCGCGCCGCGAGGCTCAAGTTGAATTGGGTGGTGTGGAACAGGTCAAAGAACAAGTTCGCGAAGTGAGAATGGGAGCTTTAGTTGGAACCTTATTGCAGGATTTGCGCTACGGTTTGAGAACGATGCGGCGCAGTCCCGGCTTGACGGCTGTGGCGGTGCTTTCGCTCGCCCTCGGCATTGGCGCCAACACGGCCATTTTCAGTTTGATGAACGCGGTGATGCTGAGGCAGTTGCCGGTCCAGAGACCTGCCCAACTGGTTCTGCTCGGAAGCGGACGGTCAGGCGGCAGCACGAGTGACTTTGCCAGAACGGACCTCTATTCTTATTCGTTTTACCGCGAGCTGCGACAGAAGAATCAGGTTTTTTCCGACGTGAGCGCCATGCTGAGTTTGATGTTTGGGAAGATGCACGGCGCGGTGCAGGGAAGCGCGAGCCTGGAGCCGATGAATGTCCAATTGGTCTCTGGCGCCTATTTTCCCATGCTCGGCGTCAAGCCCACTCTGGGACGTGCCTTCACCGAGGCTGAGGACGAGCCCACCGGAGGCCACCCCATCGCGATGGTCAGCTATTCCTGGTGGAAGCGACGCTTCGGGCGCGATCCTTCCATCGTGGGCAAGACGGTGACGCTCGGTTCTACCGTCTACACTATCATGGGCGTCACGCCGCCGGAGTTCTTCGGCACCACGGTAGGCCAATCGCCCGATCTGTGGATTCCACTCTCGATGGAAAAGCAAGTCTCGCCCGGCTGGAACGGCCTGGACAACAAATCGTTCCAATCGCTCTACATCCTCGGCCGGCTCAAGCCCGGCGTGAGCCTTGAGCAAGCCCAAGCCAACGTTAATCTACTTGCCAAGCAAATCTGGCGTAATTTCGCCGGTCCCGTTCTCACGGGGGAACAACAGCAAACACTTGCTCATGCTCACATCGAGTTGACGTCGGCGGCGCGAGGACTTTCCCGCCTCCGCTTTGAGTTCTCGTTGCCCTTGCAAATTCTGATGGCTGTTGTCGGGCTGGTGTTGCTGATTGCCTGCGCTAATATTGCTAACCTCTTGCTGGCGCGCGCCACCACCCGGCAGCGGGAAATCGCCGTGCGCATGGCGATTGGCGCCGGGCGAGCGCGGCTAATCCGGCAAATGCTGACGGAAAGCCTGCTGCTGGCCCTTGTCGGCGGAGCTTTGGGAGTCCTGTTAGCAGCGTGGGCCAGTAGCCTGCTCCTGTCAATGGTCTCCACGGGTCCTCAGCCTCTGCCCCTGAATGTTGCGCCCGACGCTCGCGTGCTCGCCTTCACCTTTGTGATCTCGCTCATCACAGCCCTCCTCTTCGGAACCGTTCCAGCCTTGCGCGCTACACGAGTCGATCTGACTCCGGCGCTTAAGGACGGCAGAGGCATGGCCTCCGTGGCCAGCCGCAGCCCGCTGGCCAAGACATTGATCATTGGTCAGGTGGCGCTTTCGCTCGTGCTCCTGATTGGCGCTGGACTTTTTCTGCGCACTCTCGTGAACCTCGCCAACGTGAACACTGGATTCGACAAGGAAAACGTCCTGTTGTTTGGAATTGATCCGCCTGCGGTCGGCTACAAGGAGGACGTGCGCCTGGTAAATCTCTATCAGCAGATCGAGCAGCGGGTGAGCGCGCAACCGGGCGTGCGCGCCGCCAGCATTTCATTTTTCACCTTCAATCAAGGTGCGTGGGACAACTCCGTTGTAGTGGAGGGCGGTGGCCCGGCGCGCGGAATAAACAACGACGTTATAGAAAACATCGTCGGTCCCACCTATTTCGCTACGATGGGTATTCCCTTAATGGCGGGTCGTGTCTTCCGCCCCCAGGACACTGCGACCTCATCCAAAGTCGCCGTCATCAATCAGACGATGGCGCGGCAATTCTTTCCCGGAGGTTCGCCCATCGGTCACCGGTTCCGCTTGGCGGATGATCCTGATCCAAGGCACAGTACTGATGTTTTTGTGGTCGTCGGTGTGGTAAAGGACACGAAGTACATGAGCCTGCGCGAAAGGTCCTGGCCCGCTGCTTATTATCCTTACACTCAGCGCATCCGGTATTACTCCGATTTTGAGGTCCGCTATTCGGGCGATCCCACGGCGATCATCGCAGAGGTCCGCCACGCTGTCGGCGAAGTGGACCGGAGCCTGCCCATCTCATATCAAAACACTCTTGCCCAGCAGGTGCATGAATCCATTGCCAACCATACCTTGATCGCCCAGCTTTCAACTTTCTTCAGCCTGCTTGCCGTGTTCCTGGCATGCATCGGACTTTACGGCTTGATGTCTTACGCCGTCACCCGGCGAACCAATGAAATTGGCATTCGCATGGCTTTGGGAGCGGGGCGCTCGAATGTCCTCTGGCTGGTGATGAAGGAGGTTCTGATACTGGTGGGAATCGGCCTTGGCATCGGCGTTCCTGTCGCACTTGCCGGTGACAGGCTAGTCTCCAGCATGCTCTTTGGACTCTCACCCACCGATCCCGTTTCCATTCTTGCCGCTGTTGTGCTGATGCTGGCCGTGGCGTTGCTCGCCGGCTACTTGCCGGCACGAAGAGCGTCACGGGTGGATCCCATGGAGGCCTTGCGCTACGAGTAAGCAACTGGGGATTGGTCCTGCTGGTGCACCGCCGTTCGCCATCGGCAGCAAGAATCAGAACCAATCGCTGCGGTAAGCGATCCACCAACACACCACGATGATGGGGAACGTCGCCAAAAGCCCCCACACCAGGGGCAGTGCGAGGTCGGCAATAACGCTGAGGATGATGAAGCTGATCAAGAAGACTTTCCTTTGCATTCAATCACCAGTTCCGAAGGCGATTATAGGCTCTGGAACCTCAACCGCCCATCAGAATGTTCTCGCCGGTAGCTTGATTGCGTTTCATTGATTGGCAGCTTTGCTCCGGCCGGAACGTGCCTTCATGCTATTGCGTCGGGGTGAAGAAGCCACGCCACTGGATCCGGCGCGTGGGGGGCGGTTGCCCGAACCGAAGCTCATGCGCGCCCCCTGCCCCCGCCATAATTTTCGGAACTTCTCCCTGGCGCTCACGTATCACAGGTCAGGGCGTCTCGCATAGTGTCTGCCCTGAAAACCACCGGCCGGACCCTTAGCGAGTTCACGGGCCTACGGGAGGCGTATTCATGGGATCGATCCGAAGCCAAATCAGGCAGGTTATCCGCAGACTCGGCCGTGCGCCGATGTTTACCGCCATCACGCTGATCATGCTGGCGGTCGGCGTGGGCGCGAACACCGCGGTTTTCAGCGTCATTGAGGGGGTGCTGTTGAAGCGTCTGCCCTATCCTCACCCCGAGGAACTGGTCAACGTCTCGCACAACGCTCCCGGCATCCACTTTATGGACATTGGCGCGGACGCATCCATCTATTTCATCTATCGCGAGCAAAACCGCACTTTCCAGGATTTTGGCCTCTACACGGGCAACTCGGTGAGCGTGACGGGTCTGGCGGAGCCCGAGCAAGAGCCGGCTCTGGATGTGACCGATGGCACCCTTTCGATTCTGGGGATTCCACCGATCGTCGGCCGCGGGTTCACGCGCGCGGACGATGCGCCGGGCAGCCCGGATACCGTTATGCTCTCGTACGGCTACTGGCGCCGCAAGTTCGGCGGCGACCGCTCGGTGATTGGACGCAACCTCACCGTAGACGGGAAGCCGCGGGAGATCATCGGCGTGATGCCGCAAAGGTTCCACTTCCTCGACCGGTTCGATCCAGCGCTCCTCCTACCCTTGAAGTTTGACCGCGCTAAAACCTTTCTCGGAGGCTTCGGCGAGGAAGCCGTCGCCAGACTTAAACCGGGCGTTACCCTGGCCCAGGCCAGCGCCGATGTGGCCCGCATGCTGCCGATTGTGAACCGGAGCTTTCCGGCGCCGCCGGGCTTCAGCATCAAGCTGTTCGAAAGCGTCCGCATCAGCCCTTACCTCCGGCCTTTGAAGCAAGAGGTGGTGGGTGATGTGGGAAAAGTGCTGTGGGTTTTGATGGGCAGCATCGGCCTGGTGCTGCTGATTGCCTGCGCCAACGTGGCCAACCTCCTCCTGGTGAGGGCCGAAGGACGGCAGCAGGAGTTGGCCATCCGCGCTGCGCTGGGCGCGAGCCGGAGCCGGATTGCGGCGGAATTACTGTTTGAAAGCCTCATCCTGGCCCTGATCGGCAGCGCCCTCGGTTTGGGACTCGCTTACGGAGCCTTGCGCGTCCTGGTGGCCCTCGCGCCCACCGGTCTCCCGCGCCTCAATGAAATCGGGATTAATGGCCCCGTTCTACTGTTCACTCTGGCGGTGTCTCTGGTTGCAACCCTTTTGTCCGGCGCCGTCCCGGTTTTCAAATATGCGGGCGCGCGTCTGGGAACTGGACTGCGCGAAGGCGGACGTTCGCTGAGCCAGAGCCGCGAGCGGCATCGGGCGCGCAGCGCGCTGGTGATTGTTCAGGTGGCGCTGGCTCTGGTCCTGCTCATCAGCTCCGGCCTTATGATTCGCACCTTCCGCGCTTTGACCAGGGTGCAGCCTGGATTTGTCACACCCGCTGAAGTCCAGACGTTCCGCATCTCCATTCCGGAGGCGGAGGTCAAAAATCCCGAGCAAGTGGTCCGAATGCAGCAGGAGATCTCGCAAAAGATCGCGGCCATTCCGGGCGTCACCTCCGCGAGCCTTGCCAACTCCATTCCCATGAGTGGAAATCGTTGGACTGATCCCGTGTTTGTCAAGAACATCACTTACGCCCAAGGGCAGCTTCCTCCGCTCCGCCGGTTCAAGTTCACATCGCCCGGATTCTTCAAAACTCTGGGGACTCCGCTGGAAGCGGGGCGCGATTTCACCTGGAGCGACGTCTACAATAAGCTCCCGGTTGCCATCGTCTCGGAGAATATGGCGCGCGAATATTGGCGCAACCCGGCCCACGCGCTGGGCAAGCAAGTGCGGGTGGCCACCACGGATGAGTGGCGCGAAATCATCGGTGTGGTGGGGGACGTTCACGACGACGGTATGAATAAGGCGGCACCCACTTCCGTCTACTGGCCGATTCTGATGAGCCAGTTTGAGGGCGACAAGGTCGCCGTGCGCCGCGATGTGGCTTTCGCCATCCGCAGTCCTCGCGCCGGCTCAGAAAGCTTGATGAAAGAGGTCCAGCGGGCCGTGTGGTCGGTGGATGCCAATCTTCCGCTGGCGGACGTCCATACGCTCGAATATTTCTACACCAAGTCGATGGCACGGACTTCGTTTACGCTGGTGATGCTGGCCATTGCCGGCGGCATGGCATTGCTCCTCGGCATCGTGGGCCTTTACGGTGTGATTGCTTATTCGGTGTCACAGCGCAGCCGCGAGATCGGCATTCGCATGGCGCTGGGCGCGCAGCAGCGGCAACTCACGGGAATGTTCGTTCATCACGCCTTATGGTTGACCGGCATCGGCGTGGCGTGCGGGCTGGCAGCGGCCCTGGCGCTGATGCGCCTGATGTCGTCGCTGTTGTTCGGAGTGAAACCAGCCGATCCCGTCACTTATGGCGCGGTTTCCCTCGGTCTTCTCGCCACCGCGGCGCTTGCCAGCTACCTACCCTCCCGCCGGGTGGCCGCGGTGAACCCCGTCGAGGCTTTGCGAGCAGAGTAGGGCTGCGCTTCAGTTGACACAGGGCGCGCCAAAATCCCGGCGGTGACGCGAGGTTGAACATTGATCCTGGGAGCGCAGGCGCCTTGCCGGCCGGCCGTGCAATCAGGAAGAGTGCGCTTTCGGCGGTCACGTGGCTTCGATCTTCATGCCGTGGTCACCAAGATCGATCTTGCCGCAGCCGTCGAATACGACTGGCCCACCGCCAGCAACAATATTCAGTCCGTGCGGCCGGACATGGAAATGATCAGGGTCTCAGCCAAGACTGACGAAGGAATGAGTGATTGGCTGCAGCCTCTCTCCTCATATCGCAACCGTTGAGCCGCCTCGAACGGCGCGTGTGACCACCCGGCGCTCCACCCCTGAGCTGGACGCGGTTGCCGCATGGGCGTTACCTTCATCCGAGCCTGATCGTCCACGGCCTACTTGCGAAAAGCTGCCGCCCGAGGGTCTCACGAGTTTGGGGAATACCCGAATCTAAGAGAGGGACGAATGGGTGGTGCCGCGGGACGGAGTTGAACCGCCGACGCCAGCCTTTTCAGGGCTGCGCTCTACCACCTGAGCTACCGCGGCGCCAAGTTAAGACATTCTGAATTTGTTTTTGAATTCTGTCAAGAAATGCCAAACTCTGGTAATGGTTCAGTTCCGTTTTGTAGCGGCGGTGTCCCCACCGCCGTCATTAGATTGTAAGGAGCTTCGGCGCTGAGGACAGCGCCTCACCAGCAAACTGTACCACTACCCAAACTCTGGAGGAGCGCGCCGCAAATCAGACGCCGGTATTCACCCAGTAACGCCGCGATGAAATATGGTTACTCCCGTGGAACCCAGTGAAAACAGCTTCAGGTTCGCAGAACTGTCTCACCGCGCGGCGCGGCGTGTGATCCAACGGGCTCTCGTGCTGGCGGGACGGGATCGCCCCTTGCGCGATCATATCCGCGCGGTCAGACTTGAAACGCTTTGGCGGATTGAGGATTCAGGTCTCTCCTGGACGGTCTTGATCGATCGCGGACGGCTTGAATTCAGCCGCAGACCCACGAAGCGGCCCAATGTCACTTTTATCTGGGCGACGCTTGCTGACTTCATCCCGCAACTCGAAAGGCAGACCTCCGCTCTGGCTAACGAAGCGGATTTTATCCAGGCCGAGGACCCGAAGGCCCGCAAAGCCGCGCTCGCGCTCTACACAACTTTCATTTCGCAGCTTCGGCAGGTGCTCGCAAATCCCTTTGATGAGGATGGGACTCCGCTGATTGCGCAGAGCCTTTGAGCCAAGACCATCTCAGGCTTCTGCTGTCCCTTCTTCACTTCCATTCGAAATCGTGGCGGAAGATTTCGTCCACCTGCGGGCCGGCGGTCTCCCTCACAAACTTCTGATGATCGGGATGGATGCGGCGAGCAATGTCAGGAAACACCAAACTGAGCAGGTGTGAATTAATCGCCAAAGGCTGCTGTAGCGGCGCTCTATGAGCGCCGAATTGATTGAAAACACGAGAGCGGCGGTCATAGAC
>JBOGKI010000040.1:0-14493 GCA_050745605.1 Terriglobia bacterium
GCATAGGGGTTTGCCTTTAGACGGTTTATCGGAACTGAGGTGAATCGGAATATGCGTCGAACCCTGATGTACGTTTGGGCTTTTATTCTTTTGCTGGCGGCCGCGGTGGTGGTGCTGCTCTCAAGCGCTAGCGGCCGCATGTGGGCGGGGTCGCTCGGCAGCCGCGCGAACTTGCTGCTTTCGTGGGGCGTGGGGACCTCAACGGCGGGCGAACTCAGCAATGGCGCGTTGGATCTGAAGAGTATCGATCCCAAGGTGAAGGCCTGCACGGACTTTTACACTTACGCCAATGAGGGATGGCTGTCTCACAACCCCATTCCGCCGCAATACCCAAGCTGGGGCCGGTTCAACGAACTGGCGATCCGAAACCGCAAGGACCTCCGCGCAATCCTGGAGAAGGCCGCAGCAGACAAAAGCGCGGCGAGTGGCTCCAACGAACAAAAGATCGGCCGCTACTACGCAAGCTGCATGGATCAGACCGCTCGGGACACGGCGGGCGTGAAGCCGCTTGATCCGGATTTCCAGAAAATTGAACAGATTCACGATACTCCGAGCCTCGAAGCCGAAATCGCCAACTTGCAGAAGCTGGGGGTAAACGTGCTGTTCCGGTTCAGTTCCTCGCAGGATCTGAAGAACAGCAGCGAAGAGATTGGCGACGCCGACCAGGGCGGCTTGGGGCTGCCGAATCGGGATTACTACACAAAGCAGGATGCCAAGTCCAAGCAGATTCGCGACGAATATGTTGCCCACGCGGGGAAGATGTTCGAGTTGTTGGGCGACGATGCCACCCAGTCCGCAGCCGAAGCCAAGACCGTGATGCATATTGAGACTCGCCTTGCTCAAGCCTCCCTTACGCCGGTTCAACGTCGCGACCCGCAAGCCCTCTATCACAAGATGGACCTGGCGCAACTGAAAGCGATCACTCCAGCCTTCGATTGGGAGTCATATTTTGAGGAAGTGGGCCACCCCCACATGGGCGCCATCAATGTCGATGTTCCGGCCTTCTTCAAGGAAGTGAACCAGGCGCTGACCGGCGTATCTCTGGCGGATTGGAAAACCTATCTTCGCTGGCGCCTGATTGACCGGGCTGCTCCTGATCTTTCCAGTCCCTTCGTCGCGGAGAACTTCAACTTCAAAGGTCACATCCTGACCGGTTCTAAAGAGAATCTGCCGCAATGGCAGCGATGTGTGGCCGCCACCGACCGCGGCTTGGGCGAAGCCTTGGGCCAGGTGTATGTAAAGGACTATTTTCCTCCTGCCGCCAAGGTTCGCGCTGAAAAAATGGTGGCAAATCTGATTGCCGCACTGCGCAGTGACATCTCAACGTTAAGTTGGATGGGCCCTGAGACGCGCAAGGCAGCGATTGCCAAGCTTGCGGCGATTATGCAGAAAATCGGAAATCCCAGCAAGTGGCGGGACTACTCGGCCTTGATGGTGAATCGCGGACTGTTCGTGGAGAATGCGTTTCGCGCCAACCAATTTGAGTTTCATCGGGAGATCAACAAGATCGGAAAACCCGTGGACCGCACGGAGTGGGACATGACTCCGCCCACTGTGAACGCCTATTACGATCCTTCCATGAATGAAATCGTGTTTCCCGCCGGCATCCTGCAACCGCCTTTCTTCAATGCGAAAGCGGACGATGCCGTGAACTACGGAGCGATGGGCGCGGTTATCGGCCATGAAATGACGCACGGCTTTGACGATGAGGGCCGGCAATTCGACGCCAAAGGGAACATGATTAACTGGTGGACACCGGAGGATCTGAAACGCTTTCAGGCGCGCGCCCAGTGTGTCGTCAGACAGTTTGACGGCTTCGTGGTTGGGGACAGCTTGCACGAGAATGGCAAGCTGGTGCTGGGAGAAAGCATCGCCGACCTGGGTGGCTTAACCATCGCTTATGCCGCCTATCAGAAATCGCTGGAAGGGAAAACTCTACCGCCGGACATCGGTGGCTTCACGCCGGACCAACGCTTCTTCCTGAGCTACGCACAGATTTGGGCGGAGAATATTCGACCACAGTTCGCGCGGTTGCTGGTGTCTGCGGATCCGCATCCCATTCCTAAATTCCGAGTGCTGGGCCCGCTCTCCAACATGCCGGCTTTCGCCAAGGCCTTCGACTGCAAACCGGGTGATCCAATGGTTCGCCCGGCGGGCCAGCGCTGCCAGATTTGGTGAGTGGCGCGCTCATTGCGAGTCTCATCGTGCCCCTCGATCAAGATGCTGCCCTGGAGCGCCGTCGGGCGCTTAATCGATGCCAGTTCCGGTGCGCTGTTGACAGGACAGAGTCCTGAATTGAATGCCACCGGCGAATCATCCATAGTCAGTTGGGGAACGACGGGCCCATAGCTCAGCCGGTCAGAGCGGCGGACTCATAATCCGTTGGTCCCAGGTTCGAATCCTGGTGGGCCCACTTGCTCTCATTCACAGCGGTGGCGCTGCCACGCAAATTTCCCTGGCAAGGCGTAATCGTGCGGCGGAAACTTACCCACACAAAGTGCGGCCACGGCATTTGCGCTTTTTCCTCCCGGAGTGTTATGAGAATCTTCGCACGTCTCGTCTGCGGTGCCGGGATCATCGGGATCTTGACTTCCCTGCCTTTGCCCGCCCAAACCACGGGCACGCTGCGCGGGACGGTGCTCGATCCATCGGGCGCCGTGATTCCGGGCGCCAGAGTCATAGCCGTTCAAGAGGGGACCGGCTTAAGCCGTGTGACAACTTCAAGCCGTACGGGCGATTATGCCTTTCCCGCGCTGGCCGTCGGACGCTATCGGCTGGATGTGGATGCCGCCGGGTTCCAGAAATTCGTTCGCCCTGACATTGACATCACGCTCGACCATGTGGTGGTGATCGATCCGCAACTGGAGCTGAAGGCGCTCACCCATTCCGTCACGACGCATGCCACTGCGCCGTTAGTCGAGACCTCGAGCACTCAACTTGGGGCGGTGATGGGCTCGCGCGCCGTGACCGGGCTGCCCTTGAATGAGCGCGACACCTACCAACTTCTACAACTTCAGCCGGGCGTCGAGTCTGAGATCGGCGCCAACTTGTTTTATGGCAGTGACCAGCCGGGCGCTGTCTCCGTGAATGGCGGGCGGGGGCGGTCCAACAACTTCATGGTGAACGGCGCGGACGCGAATGATCTTTATGTCAATCTGCCCGGCGTCGAGCCCTCACCTGACACCATACAGGAATTCCGCGTGCTCACCAACACCTTTGACGCCGAGTACGGCCGCAATTCAGGCTCCATCGTCAACGTGGTCACCAAGTCCGGGTCCAATCAGTTTCACGGCGACCTCTACGAATTCCTTCGCAATCGCGCCCTAAATGCCCGCGGATTTTTTGACACTTCGCGGCCGGACTTCAAACAAAACCAGTTCGGAGGCACGCTGGGCGGTCCGATCCGCAAGGACCGCACGTTTTTCTTCGGCTCCTATGAAGGGCGGCGCCTCCGCCAGGGAATCTCTTCGGATGTGGTGACGGTGCCGACCGCGCTCGAGCGCCAGGGTACTTTTTCGGCCGGGCCGGCCTTTGGCGGCACGCTGACGGACGCGAAGGTGGCTTCCATTTTGAATGCGAGGCCCGGCTGCGCGTCAGCCGTCAAAGCAGAGGGCGGGGCACCGATCGCTGCGGGGACGAAGTATGCCGTGATTTTTCCGGGCAATCAAATACCCGTCTCGTGCTTTGACGGCACCGCGTACGATCTCATGAATCAGTTTGTGCCACTGCCAAACGTTGGGACGGACCATTTTCAGGTGGTTCCCGAATCGGCCACCCGGGCCGATCAGTTCACCGGTCGAATGGACCACAAGATTAACGAGCAGCAGACGCTGACCGGCTACTATTATTTCAACGATAGTTATCTCTTTCAGCCCTTCTCCACCTATCAGGCCTCGGGCGCGAACCTACCTGCCTTCGGAGGTCAAACCGCCGTTCGTAACCAACAGGTCAGCTTGACGCACACCTGGGTGATCGGCCCCACGATGGTGAACGAATTCCGCACGGCCTTTTACCGGGAGGGCGAAGGAAAGCTGAATGCTCCCCAACGCACGAATCTGGTTCAGAATTCCTGCAAGACCGTTCCCGCCAGCGAGTGTTTTTCTGATCCGAACGATCCGAGCCTGGGCATTACGCCCGGCATCCCTGCCGATCTTGGCGGTGTACCCTACATCACGCTGGGCGGTGGGTTCACGATCGGCAACAATATTCAAGGGCAGGTGCCACAAGCTGGAAACACCTTTCAGTGGTCAGATAATTTGAGCAAGGTTTCCGGCGCCCATACCCTGAAGTTCGGCGCCGACATTCACCGGGAGCAGTTCAATCAACTCGCTTTGTTCGGTACGACGGGAGGCTTTTATTTTTTCGGCGGCGGTCCGAATGACCCGGGATTTTCAAATGTCATTCCGAATTATCTGCTCGGCTTGCCCGACAACTTTGTGCAGGGATCGCCCACTTTGCAGTACCTGCGCAGCACCGCGGTGTATCTCTATGCTCAGGACAGTTGGAAGCTGAAGCCGAGCCTCACTGTGAACTACGGCTTGCGCTGGGAGTTGACCACGCCGCTTGCCGATCGTTATAACCGCATTGAGACTTTTCATCCGGGCCAGGCGACCACCGTTTATCCGTGCCGTCTTTCGCCGACCGACCCGTTGACCGCAAAGCTCGGAACCACGGCCTGCCGGCCGGGAACGCCGGGCGGTTTTGTTTTTCCAACCGGCATCGTCTATCCGGGCGATTCCGGAGTGCCGCGGGGCCTGAGCGACACTTATTACAAAGCCTTCGCGCCCCGAATGGGATTGGCTTGGGCGCCCCACGGCTCCACCAAAACCAGCATTCGTGCCGCATACGGGATCTTCTACAACCCCATTGAGCAGCTCGTGTATAAACAATTCAACGGCGCTCCTCCGTTTGGCGCCGCGCCCTTTCTTTCCAATATTCTCTTCAACACGCCCTATGAATTTCAAAACGGGACGACAGCCATCAATCCATTTCCGGTAAACAACAGCCCTCCGCCGGGCCAGCCTGTGGACTGGTCCATCTTCCGGCCCACGTTCGCGTTCGGTGAACAGATGCCGAATGAACATCCGCAAACCGCAGAACAATTCAATTTCATCATCCAGCGGCAACTTGCAAGCAACATGGTTTTCCAGATCGGCTACGTGGGAACGATGGGCCATTTTCTGAACATCAATCACGATTTGAATTACGGCCTGGCGCAGCCTTGCCTGGATTTGAATAAAATCCCCGGCCAGTCCTGCGGACCGTTCGGAGCGGACCGCAGCTTTTACATCCCGGCGAATTCCATCCCCGCCGGGGTCACACTGCACTTACCCTACGGCGCAGTTCCTTCCGTGACCGGCCCGGATAACCCGGCCATCACGCTGGTCGGCCTGCGACCCTATTCGTCTCCTTCCTGCCAGCCAACCACCGGCGCGGGCTGCCCGGTGGATGGACTTCCGGTTTTCGGAAGCATCTACACGGCCGACAACATGGGCAATTCCAATTACAATTCGCTCCAGGCGAGCCTCGAACATCGCAGCTCCCGTGGACTGGAATTCCTGGTGGCCTATACCTACAGCAAATCGTTCGATTACGGCTCGAGCTTCGAAGATACGATCAACCCGTTCGATTTCGCCCGCAGCTACGCCCTGTCGCAATTTGACGCGCGCCATCGTTTGGTCGCGAGCTACGTGTGGGCGCTGCCGGTGAGGAGTTACGCGGGAGCAAAGGGCAAATTGCTGGATGGCTGGTCCGTCTCGGGGATCACGACGTTGCAGAGCGGCTTTCCCATCCGCATCACTTCCAACGCCGATCTGGAACTCCAGAACAGTTTCGCATTTCTCACGGCGGGCGAGCCGGACATGACAGCGGCTTTCGAGTCCTTGAACCCTCGCGGCCCGGGCCATTACGCCTTCAACCCGGCGAGTTTTGCGCAGCCCCCGCAGCTTGGCGTGATTGGAAATTCGTCACGAACGGTTTGTTGTGGTCCCCCCATCAACGACTTTGAGTTCGCCGTCCTCAAGGAGACCCGCATCAGCGAGAGCAAACAGCTTGAGTTCCGCGCCGAGTCATTCAACATTTTCAATCACGCGCAATTCTTGAACCCGGACGGGAACATCAGCGACGGCGCTAATTTTGGAACCGTCGTGCAGGCGCGGGACCCGCGATTGATCCAATTCGCCCTGAAGCTCTTCTTTTGAGTTCCAGGCGGCTGACTCGCTGGGCAGGCGGCATCGGCTTCGGCGCGGGTATATATTAAGAAGTGTAGGCTGGCTCGAAGAAATCATGGAATCCATCTACTATGTGATGACGTTTCTTTGCCACCGGCAGTGCGCCCACTGCTACGAGGATCGGTTTCATCCGTATTACGGGGACGATCTGGACCGCGTCGTTAACGAATCACGCTTCAACTTCGGCCGCATCATCGATCATTTCCCCGAGCGCATGACCTACCTTGACCTCGCTGATGGTCTGCGTGAGAAGCGGGGTCGCGTCATCCTGGCGGGTGGTGAGATTCTCCTGAATCCAGTGCGCGAGCCGGTGCTTTATCCGGCGCTCGACCGGCTTTGGGCTCGCTACCATGACCAAGGCGGCGTTTACCTGTTCGTTCAGACAACCGGTGACGTGCTGACGGAGAAGATCCTGTGCGAACTGCTCGGCCATCATGTGGACGTGATTTCGGTCTCCGGGATCGACAGCTTTCACACTGGTCTTGAGAAGGAAAGTGCGCGTGAGGCGCTAACCTCCAAGCTGACTGCCCTGTTTACTAAACACGGCATGAAGCCGCTGCCCGAGGTCCCCAGAAGTTCCGGTGTGTTTGAAGAGGGTCAGCGCTACTTCAGCTTCTTCGGTGCTACTGCAGATTCATGGATCGGAAGGATCTGGCCGCGCGGCCGGGCGCGCGCTAATGAGCTTTCCACGGCGACCCTTGCCGACAACTTCTGCAATGCCTGGTCCGGTGGCTTAAACTTTCTTCAGCGCCGATATAGCGGATCCGAAGTCTCGGTTGAGCCGAACGGCAATGTTTACCCGTGCTGTATGAAAACCGAACTCGCCATTGGCAATCTGCTTCAAGAAAATCTCGATGACATATTGGATCGCCTGGCCGGAAACCCGGTGTACGAGGCGATCTCGATGGGACATCCCGAGCGCATGGGCATCGCACAGGGCTGGAACGTGGAAAAGTTCATCGAGAAATCGACTACTACGCTGCCCAGCGGCCGCGTGTATCAGAATTTCTGCATCGGCTGCGATACCTTTCACCGCGAAGTGCTGATGCCGCCCCAGGAATCGCTCATTTCAATCGCTGCTTCTGGAGCGAGGTTGGCGAACGCTCGAACTCGCGAAAAGACCTCGTGAACCGGGGTGATGTATCGCGGTGAATCCGCCTGGAAATTCAGTTTTAGGCGTGATTCTGAATCCGGGTCAACAGGCGCCGGACTCCTTCCTCGAAGTTTTCAGGCTTCGTCAGCAAGCTCACCACCAGGTAGCCGCCTCCCGGAAAGTCGTAGAAATGGCCGGGGTGAATGAGAACATTATCCCGCTCCAGCAGCGTAATGGCCCAGTCCTCATCGCTGCAGACCCCGGGCACTCGCAGGACCGCAGACCAACCTCCCTCCGCGTTCAAGCGGCTCACCGGCGACCGAACGGAGAGCAACGTGTCTAGCCGCATCAGGTTGGTTTGAGTTCGCTTCTGAATCTGCGGTTGAATGGAAAAGCGTGTATCGAGCAGCTCAGGCAGGGCCAACCCCAAAGGGGCGCTTACGGAAAGGTAAGTGTCCGCGATCACTTCCAGGCGGTCGATCGCCGTATCCCGGAGTTCCGCGGGGCCGTTCACGGCGATCCAGGCGAGTTTCATCTGGGGCAGCGCCGAAATCTTGGATAAGCCGCTCAAGGTGAAAGTGAGGGCTGTTGTTTCACCAGCCAGACTCTGCGCCCGGCCGCCGTCCGGCGATTCAAGCAAGTAATCGAAGAAGACTTCGTCCGCCACGAGCGCCAGATCCAACTGCCGGCAAAGCTCGACCACAAAGGCGCGATCGTCGCTTGACACGTAAGAGCCCGTGGGATTGTTGGGATTCACCAGAAGCATGGCCCGGGATTCCGGCCGGATTCTTTCCTGAAGAGCGAGGCGGTCTATTTGCCAGCCGTCACCGTACGCTAACGGATACGGCCTTATGGTGATGTCATCGAGTTGCGCCAAAAAATCAAACAGTGGATAACTTGGCTGCGGCGCCAGGACCTGATCTCCGGCATCGGCAAGCAGCCGAAAGACGTAAGAGTATGCTTCACTGGTGCTGCCGGTGATGAAGATCTGGCGGGGGTCCAGGGAGACGCCGCGCTCCCGGTAATAAGTTGCCACCGCTTCACGGGCCTCTTGCGGGCCCCACGGGTCGGGCCGGTAGGAGAGCGACGCTGCACTGGTGAGGGCGCGCCGGATTCGATCCGATTCGTAAACAAATCCGCAACGCGTAGGATTTGACTCGGTCAGGTCGATGATGGGGAGGCCGCGTCGCTTCTCAAGGACCTGCGAGAGGCGATTCAGCGCAAGCGGCCAGTGGGTTCGCCTGGAGAACATGGGAATTCGACGCTCTTCTGCGGGGAGCAAGGCCGTTGCGCCCCGCCACCGGATGAGAACCCCGCAGCGATTGATGGAGTGTGACTTCCCATGCTACGACGGCTGCGCCTGACGCTTCAACCGTAGAAACATCGTGGCAGGAATTGCGCTGAACAGGGAAGCGAAAAATGAAGCCACGGCGCAGCTCAATCATTGCGGTGATCTCCGAGGCCGAGCGCAGGAGATTCCGTTGAATCCCACTCTATTTGGTGTGTCTGTAGCGGACGCCGTAAATCTTGCGATTGCTTTCCGGAATGCCTCTGCGGTTCACAATCAGCGCCTGGACCTCGATGATCTCGCCCCTTTTATCGTAGGGGCAGGCGATAAAGACGCCCTCGCCGGGATGGTAGCTCTTTTCCGTGCCGAAACAAATGCCACCCTTGGACACGTTCTCGCTTCGGGCGATCTCCACGCCGCCAAAGTAATCGCGGACGCGAAGGGGAAGCTGAAGGACTGCGCGCCGGTGACGCCGGCGCTCGGCGCGGACGTCCGAAGCAGTCTGACCTTCGGCGCCCGGCGCTATATTGGGGGTGTCGGGAACGCCATTCGTTGCGAGTTCACTCGGGGCATAACCCCAAGGGCCGGTTTCTGAGCATTCCTGGCACCGTCGCGTGAGGATACCGGAAGTCTCGAGAACCTCCACCTCCACCAGCGTCAGCGGCACCAGTTCCACCAAGCTGCAGGTGTGGCAAGCAAGAAGAGCCTTGGTGTCAATCTCGTCGCTCGGGTGGGGAGGCGGAAAATGAATTCCCCAGAGGTCAGTCTTGAGATCCAGACACTCCAGGCCCATTTCCATACAGTTTCCGTTTTGGGTCAGAACCGGACCCAATACGGCGTATTCGCCACCTCGATCCGTGACGGGGACCACGGGGCCGGCAACGCGGAAGATTGCGTGGCGGCGGTTCGTGAGATTCACAACGGTGACCACCTGTCCGCCGCGCAGTCTCTTGCCGATGAACATACGGGCGCCATGACGGTTCAAGCTAACGGTGTGGGCATTGCACTCAAAATTGACGCCGTGCTCGTCGACTCCGCTCAAGCGCAGCGGCACCGTCAACATCACCCGGTCGGATCGTCTGCGTTCTGTCGCCATAAAAGCTCTCAGCCCCAGATCTCAGCCTTGGTGGTTCATTTTTGTTGATCGCAGAAAGCTCCTGAGAGATTTCCCCGCTGTTTCGGCGCTTCGGAATAGCGGCACATCCACATCGCACACGGCCGCGACTCAACGTTCCAGACTGGAGTGCGACGACGAAGTCTTTTGCTCCTCGCCGCCATCGCCGCCGGAGCGAGGCGCCACTTCTGGAATCTGGCGCTGCCCTCCCCGCAAAGCCGATGCCGCCTCCTGGAACCGGTCATGCAATTCCAGAGCAATTTCCTCAGATTGCCGGTGGACCCTTTCCATCATCGCCATCTGCGTCTTGAGTGATCGCGCCTGCGCAGCTTCAAAGGCGGTTTCCGCGCGCGTTTCAACTTTCTCCAGGCAGCGCTCCAGCCGCGTGGTCGCCTGATCCATCCAATCCTTCAGCAGAAAAGCCGCAGCCCCAACCTGTTTGTTGACGGTATCATTCGCCTCGCGGATGGCCTCCTCGGCGTGGCTGCGGAATTGCCCGACAGCCACCTGCGTCAAATCTTCGGCATCCTTCTGCAAATGTTGCAGAACCGACTCACGACGCTGCTCCGTCGCTTCCTTATGCAGGGATTCCA
Source organism: Terriglobia bacterium (assembly GCA_050745605.1). GTDB lineage: Bacteria > Acidobacteriota > Terriglobia > UBA7540 > UBA7540 > CALCEB01. The sequence goes on from JBOGKI010000040.1 coordinate 10,319, forward strand.
GCTCTTCGAGTCCTCGGGACTTGATGCCGTCCCACGCCGACCGGATCTGACCCCGGAATTCGCCGGTAAAGGCGGTGGCTTCCTCGTTCAGCGAAGTGAGGGTGGAACGCATCATGGCGCGCACCTCAAGTTTGGCCGACTCGACGGCAGAGTTGCGCTGCTCGATCATCTCTTCGCGCAGCATCGCCATCGTATCTTCGGCGTATTTGCGGATCAGCTCGGAGGGCTTCTGCAACAGGGAGTCTGCCGATTTCTGGCACCCGGCGATCTCGTTTTCCACGTGAGTCCGCAGAGACCGCATACCATCGTGGATTTCGGCGGTCACTTGGTCGCGGACTCGGTCCAGCATCTCCGCCTGATGCGCTTCAAGAACTGGAGCCAACTGGATCTTCGTGTCCTCCGCCAGCTTTTCCAAAGCCGCCTGCTGTGCTTGTCCCGCAGCAACCTTCAGGCGCTGCTCAAAATCGCCCAACCCGGCCTGCAGGGTTTCTTGAACGCGCTCCTGGGTCTGATCAACCGCCGCGTTCTGGCGTGATTCGAGCTCGGGCAGCAGTTGACTCAATATTTCCACGGTCAATCGCTCGGAGGCCGCTTGGCGAGACTGAGCGGCGGCAGCCTGTAACTGCGGGGTGAATTCGCTGAGCGAGTTCTCCAGGGTCTGCTGAATGCGACTGCGGGCTTCTTCGACGGTCTCCGCCTGGCGAGCCTCAAGCTGGGGCACGAGCCGGGCGAGAATCCCGGCGCTCAGTTGTTCGGTGGCGCCCTCTTGCGCCTGCGTGGCTGCAAGCTCTAACTGCTGGCGGAACTCGCCCAGCGCGGCTTCCAACGTCTGGCTAACCTGCCCCTGGGTCTGCTCGAGCGTCTGGGTCTTACAGGCTTGGAGCTCGGGCGCGAGTGTGGAGAGAAGCTCCGTGCTTAGTTTTTCCACGGCAATCTCTTCAGTCTGTGCCGCCGCGGTTTGCAGCCGTTGCTCAAACTCGCCGAACGATGCGTGAAGCTGATCGTTGATTTGCTTTCGGGTTTGTTCAACCGCTTCCCATTGCCGGGCTTGAAGCTGGGGAGCGAGCTTGGCCGCCATTTCCGCAGTCCATTGTCCGGTGGCGGCTTGGCGTGCCTCGGTCGAGACAGTTTGCAGTTCCTCTTGGAATGCTTTGACGGCGGAACTGAGATCCTGCTTCGCCCGTTCGTTCGTTTGTTGCACCGCCTCGGATTGGCGCGCCTCAAGTTGAGGTATCAGTCTGTCCAAGATTTCCCTGCTCAAACGCTCGGAGGCAGCTTCCTGAGCTTTGGATGCGCTGGTCTGCAATTGCCGCTCAAATTCGTCAAGCGATGCGGCCAGAGCCTGCTGAGCGCGCTCCTGGGTCTGGCTCAGCATCGTTTGATGGCGCGCCTCAAGCTGCGGCGCGGCCTTGTCCAGAACCTCCGCGGTCAGCCGCCCGGTCGCGGCCTCCTCAACCCGGGCTGCGGCGATCTCCAACCCTCGCTCGAATTCGCCGAGGGATGCTTCCAGAGTCTGCCTGACTCGCTCCTGGGCTTGACCGACCGTCTGAGTCTGATGCGTCTCAAGTTCCGGCAGGAGTTTGGAGAGAGTCTCTGCCTTCATCCGCTCCGAGGCAGTTTGCTGAGCCTGAGCGGTGCTGGCTTGCAGCCGCTGTTCGAATTCGTCGAGCGCCGCTTCCAGGCTCTGCTTGGCTCGATCCTGAGTCTGACTGATAATCTCGGCCTGCCGAGCCTCAAGTTCCGGCGTGAGCTTGGCAAGAACCCCCGCACTCGTCTGTCCGGCAGCGGTCTCCTGAGCCTGAGCGGCGCTGGCTTGCAGCCGCTGTTCGAATTCGTCGAGCGCCGCTTCCAGGCTCTGCTTGGCTCGATCCTGAGTCTGATTGATAACCTCGGCCTGCCGAGCCTCAAGTTCCGGCGTGAGCTTGGCCAGGGTATTCACCCTCAACTGTACCGCTGCCTCCTCCTGGGTTTGCATCACCGTTGCCTGCAATCTTTGCTGGAACTCGCTGACGGCCACTTCAACCGTCTGCCTAACCCGCTCCCGGGCCTGCTCAATGGTATCGACTTGGCGCGACACGAGCTCCGGCAACAGCTTGGAGAGGGTCTCCGTCTTCAGCCGCTCGGAGACTGTCTCTTGAGTTTGCGTTGCGGAGGCTTGTAACCGCTGCTCGAATTCTCCGAACGCCGCTTCCAGAGTCTGCTTGACCCGATCCTGAGTCTGGTTAATGGTCTGGGTCTGGCGAGCCTCCAGTTCCGGCGTGAGTTTGGCCAGGGTTTCCACCCTCATTCGTTCTGAGGTAGTTTCCTGAGTTTGCCCCGCCAAGGATTCCAACCTTTGTTCAAACCGCTGGATGGCCGCGTTCAGTTTCTCCTCGGCCTGGCCACTGATTTGTGCAACGGCCTCGACGCGGGTCCGCTCGATTTCTCCGGGGATGCTGGCAACGACCTCCTTAGAAATTGTCTCCGCTTTCGCGCGCAGGTGTCCTTGAATCTCTTGCAGAGATTCCACGGTTTCTTGCTGAAGCCGTGAAAGTTGTTCTTGCTGGGCAACCGACGAGGCGAGAACTTTCTGGTTGATTCGGTCGTCGAAATTCTGCAGCGCCGAACCGAGCATTTGCTGAAGCTGGTGATGGAATTCTTCCTCGCGCTGTTGAGTTTCCTGAGCGCTGCGTTGGCCAATTTCACCGGCTGAAGTGAGGACGGCTTCGGCCCGGGCCAGTGTCCCTTCCAGTGCTTGGGACAGACTGCTCAGCCGATCATCGAGCGCCGAGAGCTTTTGCGCCTTTCCTTCGACGCGTTCCGCCGCCTCTGTCAGATCGGTCTGAATTCGCGTTCCCATTTGCGCGCCGAGTTTCGCGAGTTTCGCCCCGAAGGTCTTCAACAGAGCTTCCGCGCTCTGCTCGGCTTGTTTCTCAAAGGCCCCCAGATCGATTTCAATGGGTGGCGTGCCGGCTGGCGCCGTGTGCGGCCTGAGCGCCTGCACCGTGGGTGGCAAGTCGAGCGCGGCACCCGGAACAGGAGCCGGGGCGGGAGGCGGAGACGGCTGCTGGCCGGTAGCCCGCGAAACGGAAGAGGGTTGGGCCGCACGCTGTTGCTGCATCGCCCGGAGCCAATCCTTGGGTGGATATTGGATTCCCCAGACGTTTTTTGACTCCACCAGTTCGATTTCCACGTGGTCTGGGTCAGCCGGAGAGATTCGATCCCGGAAGGCCACCACGCGGGCGGTGACTGATATCTCCAAGAAATGATTCTCGATGGTCAGCTCGCTGCCCGCGCTGACCTGATGGTGCAAAGCCAGCAGGGCGCCGTGCCGGTCGATGTTGAGCGTATTGGTCTCTTCCTGAAAGGCTTCGCCCACTGCGTCCTTACCGCTGACCGTGACCGGTACAGCAATGGAAAGGCGCGTGGTCCTGCGCTTTTCAGAGCCCGGTGGAGCGGACTGCCGCGCAGCGATGGAGCCGGAGGGATTGGCGTCGGGAGGGTCCATTATCTTACGACTATCGGCAGGTTGATCATCATGCTTGAACCATAAACTCATGAGACGACCTCCCCGGTTGTCTGGCGCAAAGGCAGGCGCGACAGCGGCGCCTGGCATACTGGTGGGCACGGCGGTCGCGCCGAATGTTCTTTCCCGAATTCGTTTCAAGGGATCCATGGGACCACTTCATAGGACCGGATGTCCCAACGGGCGTCACGACTCCGAGGCGCAGAAGGCAGGTCAGTTTAGCATTTAGATTGCCCCAGCCATAAATAACCCGTCCACAAAGCTTACAACCCATTGTCATTTAATAACTTGCTTCGGTTCGTTCCTTAAATCGAAATGGCATATTGATAATAAATTAATTGCTGCATTTTGCCGCGGATTCGTCTTGGGTTCGAATGGGTTCATTCCTCGAGTCTCATTTTATGATCAACAACTTATGGGTTCGTCCCAATTCTTTTTACTCTGCAATTCGCAGAGGAACTCGCGGCGCACCAAGCCTGCTGTGGCTACCCCCTCCTCCCGGTCGGCGTAAGCTTTCGGTGTTGTCTGACTGTGTAGCTGCTGAAGTCCGGAGGGAACGAAAGGAGGCTTCGATTGAACGCAGGGTTCGGGTGCTCTGCTGGTTTGAATCAGAGGATAAGTGCGTGGCAGGAACCGGCAAATTGATGATACCCATGAGAGCCCCGCGTTG
>JBOGKI010000041.1:0-14306 GCA_050745605.1 Terriglobia bacterium
AATTCGTGCTACAGGCAAAGCATGGAACGGACGCCCGGACTCAAGTGGCGTACACTCTTCATCAGGAGGCACGAAATGGGAGACCTGGTTCGAACCGGTCTTTCGCTGGAACGAGAGCTCTTGGCAAGCTTCGATAGGGCGCTGAAGCGGAAGGGATATCAGAATCGCTCCGAAGCCGTCCGCGATCTGATTCGGCAGCGCCTCGTCGAAGAAGAAGCTGGCGAGAACAAGATCATCGTTGGTACTCTTACCATGGTCTATGACCACCATCGGCCCCGCCTTTCTGAGAAGCTGGTTGAGGCCCAGCACCATGCCGCCCATAGGGTCCTGGCGACGACCCACGTCCATCTGGATCATCACAACTGTCTGGAAGTTATCATCATGAAGGGCCGAAGCGGAGAGGTGAGACGCCTGAGCGACCAGATCCTGAGTCTTCGCGGTGTCAAGCACGGACGGCTGGTGATTACCAGCACGGGCAAGAATCTGAAGTAGGTTTCTACCAACGGCGGGCGAGTATTGGACACCGCGCCAGCAACCAGAGGGAGCTCTTCAAACTTATCCCGGCGCAGCTCCCTGCCGTCAGGAACTGATCTGGAACAGAGCTTATGGCTGAGGGCGGATATGAATGGAGCCGGTGTAAGAGGTCAACTCCAGAGTGGACTCACCCTGGTTGTGGGTTCCGAACAGCCCGTTACCATAACGGGGTGAGAAGGCTTCATGTTGCTTAGGCGTGAGCCGCAATTCATTGTCCAGCTTGCCGTGGACAGAACGCGCGTTCAGCTCAAAAGAAGAGGAGCGGGGACAAAAAATGTTGATGTCCCCGCTATAGGAGGAGAGCACATATTCTCCGGAGGGAGCCAGATTGCCTTCGTAATAGATTTGACCCGAAGTCGTGTTGGCGCGAATGCGCGCGCTGAGAGGTGAAATGAAATGCAGGTCGCCGGTCACGGTGGAGGCTTCAACGGCCCCGGATGGCCGGATGATTTCAAGCGCGCCACCGAACGAGCGGAGCGTCAATTGGCCAGCCGCGTCGATGGCTGAAATTGGTCCACCCACCGATTCAACCCAAACGTCACCCCTCAGTCCCTGGATGCGGACGCTGCCCTGCGGATTGCGGATTTCAAGGCTGGAATTGCTGGGAACCTCCAGGACGTAGTCCACCGTCTCATTACGGTTTCGCGCCTGGGAATTCAGCAGATGAGTTTCAAAGCGAAGTTTCCGCGCCTTGCCCTTTGCCGGCATGTTTTCCGTGTCCACTTCAACGCCCGGCGTGAAGGTCACCACATAAACCGCATGAACCATGGGCTTGTTCCAACCCGTCACGGACACATTGCCGACGAAATTGGTAAGGCTGATGCGCGGATCGCGCGTCGTCTGAAAAGTCTTTTCCTGGCGCGCGCCCGCCGCAAGCAGCACTCCGGCCGTGGCTAGAACCGCCACCGAGCAACCCATCATTGTTTTGTGTGCCTGGCCTGTCATGGTCTTTCCGCTAAAGTCATAGCCTTTCGGCGCCCGTTACGGCGCTGGAGTTTCCAGTGCGGACTGAAGTACTTCCGCCTTCTGGGCATATGCCGACGAGAGATACTGAAGTGTCAAGGGATTCCGGGGTTGAACTTGCGCGTTCCTTTGGCATTCGAGAATCTCGCCATCCAAGGAAGCCAAGCTCTTGACATAAGCGTCCCGCAGCGAAGGGTCAAAAGAAGCTACTTTGGCCTTAAACCTACGCTCCATCTGGTCTACGGTTCCCTGGAGCTGAGGATTGGATTCCACCAAGGCCAGGGGTGTGGGGGAAATTGTGCCCCCCACCTGGGCGCGATGCGTGAGTGGCCAGTGGATCGGACCTCCGGGCGTACTCAGCAGCACGGCGCAAACAATGGCAACGACGGCCGTGGCCGCCGCCGGAATAGGTCTCTGAAGGATGCGCCATCCGCCGAACCAGCGCGACCCGAAGCTTTCCGGCTGATGAATGACGCCTTCCGAGATCAGCGAGGTGCGTAAAGAAGGCCACATCGTTTCCGGCGGCTCCACTTCAAACGCTTCACGCACTCCCACTTCGCCGCTCATCTGGCGGATCTTCTCAAGATCGGCCAGCACACCACCGCAAAATGGACATTCGCTGGCGTGGAGGCTCACCTGAGGCCGGTTCTCGCCTTCCAAGTAAGCTTCCAACTGCGCATCAAACACCATGCAGCCCGCGCTGGACGCCATCTCGCTCTCCTGATCCCCTCGCATGGTTCCTTGCTCCTAACTTTCGTCGCCTTGAGCCGCCTCGGCTAGCGGCTCGCTCGCGACACTCTGCCCCCGTTCGCTGCGCAGAATCTCGCGAAGTTTCAGCCGAGCCTTGTGCAACTGCGATTTGGAATTGCCCACCGAGCAGTTCATGATCTGGGCAATCTCATTGTGCTCGTACCCTTCCACGTCGTGAAGGATGAAAATTGTTTTGTAGCCGTGTGGAAGCTGTTCGATGGCGCTGGTAAGCGTCATCCGGTCAATCGAGCCCAGCAACCACCGATCATCATCCCCGTATTCCCGCTTAACCGGCTCTTCCTGCGAACTATCGGTCTCATCCAGAGAAACCTTTTGAATACCCCTCTTGCGGAGATGCATCAGCACCACGTTCACCACCAGCCGGTGAAGCCAAGTGGAAAACGCCGACTCGCCCCGGAAAGTTCCTATCTTCCGGAACAGTTGCATGAATGCTTCTTGGGCCAAGTCCTCAGCCTCGGCCATATCGCCCGTCATGCGCAGACAAAGAGAATAAACCCGCCGCTTGTGCAATTGAAATAGCGCGGCAAATGAATCCTCTTCACCCCGTTGCGCGCGGGCGATGAGCTGGGACTCGGACGCGGCTTTCTGAGCTGGGTTCTGCTGTAAGCTCAACTCGTATTAACCCGCGCCGTACCTCAACCCATCCTAGTGTTCTGATGCTGACCCTTGGATGGGAGTTGCATCTAGACGCCGAGGCTGTCTGGCCCTGGGCCGATCCCAGCCGCCCGTTCCACCTCCTGCGAGTTCTGCGTCTGTGCGGGTCATTTCGACGAGGACGGCGCCTCGGGAATTCGGACCACACTCTTTCCCAGGCCAACATTTCCTGCCGTATCGTGCACCCGTACGGCTATCACGTGTTCTCCCGGGCCCAGCCGGAGGAGCCGAACGGTAAAAGCTTCCTGGCGCGAATCCACCATCCCGTCGTCCGAAGTCAAAGGTACCCAATCTCGCCCGTTAGTGGAGTATTCGGCGCCGTCCAACGGCGCTTCGCTGCTGGCCGCCTGGAAATGAATAACGGCTCCGCCGGAATCCACGTCTTGCTTCGCCACGCGCACCACCGGAGGTGTGTCATCCACCCAGAAAGTCCTGCTAACATCTTCTGTATCAAGAGCCTGGCCAGGAGGGTTGGCCAGCTTGTCAGAGGCCACCAAGCGCGCCTGATACTCGCCGTCCGGCAGTGAATCCACCGGAACCTGGTAGTTCGTTTCCCGCAGGTCCTTCTTCAACAGATGCCATTGCTGTTCATCTGCCGCCTTCAGGTATAGCGAATAGGTCAGCGGGTCTCCATTCGGGTCCTCAGCCTGCCAAGTGATGGTGATGGGCTGCTTACCGGTCGCGGGGTCTCGACCATCGTAGGATATCGCGTAGGGAGAACTGGGAATGGTGGTGAATCCCCCTACCCCACCCGTGTTTTGGCTACCTTCGGAGCCGCTGGTCCCGAACGCCTTCCGGTCTCCTCCGGTGTTCACGTCAAACCGGGAGATACGCGGCGGCAGGTTCTGATTCAAGTACGCGACGGTGACTTCGTCCAGATGGGGCGTTGCGCCGTTGGCGCCATGAAATACCGCCTTCCATTGAAGGTACCGGGCCGCAACAGCATGAATGGCGACTGCATCTTTTCCGGCGTAAGGGCCAGCCCATTGGGTCCAGGTATTATCCGGGTGGGGCGAGTTGCCCGATCGCGCGTAAAACTCCAGGCCGCAGCCCGGCGGTACTTCGCCTCGCCAAGTCAGCGTCCCCCATCTCGAAATGAATCGCGTGTCCCTGACGGGAGATTCGTAGCTACCCTCGGTCCCCATCGAGGTGCCGAGGGTGAAGAGCTTGGCGATATTGCTGGTGGCAATGTACAGGTTCTGGCCATCCAGGAACAGCCGGGTAGGAAGCAACTCCCGGGTTTCCGCCAGCAGTGTCAGCCGGGGACCGTCCGGCGAGGAGCGTAGTTCAAAGATGTGGCCGCCGGAATCGGTGGAAAACAGAACGTCCTGACCGCGCACCGCCAGACCGAAGATACTCTCTTTATCGGAGGACCAAAGCGTTTCAACGGAGCGGTCCGGCTGAACTTCGATCAATTCGCCCCGGCCCTGGCTGAGTTGGGAGTAGGGGTAGATGGGGCCTGTGGGCAAAGTGGGCGACAGCCGGGGGCCGGTTGCCGTCTTCGGTCTGGGCGCGGCCAACACTGGCTTGAGGGCATTGCCGCTGGATGCTTCCACCGTAATGGTCGTGACCCCGGAGGAAACAACTTGCCCCTGACTGTTGGGGAAGAAGGTCCCTGGCATCACTCTGCCCGTGGCGCTGCCCAAGGCGGCGGCGTAAATGCGCCCATCCGGCCCCACCGCCAGGGCGTGGATTTCCGGGAGATTGGATTGATAGAGGACAAATGGCTTGCCTTGCGGGTTGATCCGGTAAATCAGCCCATTGGGTTCGCTGCCTGCCAGCAGATTGCCGCTCGAATCCCACGCTAGGCACATAATATGCGTCTGGTTGCTGTCAAAAAAGACCGCTCCCTTGCCCTGCGAATCGATCTTCAGAATCTTCCCTTGGTCACCGGTTGCCGCGTAAAGATTGCCTGCGGAATCGAACGTCAGCGCCCAGACGTACTTGGTCTTGGGATCGTAGAACACGGCAGACTTTCCGTCGGCAGTGACGCGATAGATCTTGCCCTCCGGCGAGCTTCCCACGTAGACCGCGCCATCCCGGCCCACCGCCAGCGCCGTGACTTCCGGCTCCGGCGCCTGGAAGAAGAATTTGCCGTGATGATTGGAGTCAACGCGGTAAACCTTGCCTTGGTGGCCAGTGCCGATATAGACGGCGCCAGCCGGCCCGGCGGCAATGGCGAGCGCCACCGTTTCATCCGGACTGAAAATAGGCTGCGCGGCGGGGGCCAAGCTCAGCTCGCCGAGCTTGCTCAGAGAAACACCCTGCATTTCGCCCGCCAGGAAGCCGTCAAACGTGTCGGTCTGCCAGAATTCGGTCTGGCTGGCGAAGAGCCAAACGGGCAGCGCCAGCACGCCAACCGTCAGCAGCAGAAGCTTAAGCTGTTTCATCGAACGCCTTTCAAAGAGAGAGGCAAGAGAAGCGCCTCCCGTCGAGCGGCCTTCTCGCCGTGGGCTTTTCCCCTGGGGAATACAAGGCCCGCGACGGACTGATACGAACGCGCTTGATGATGTTACCCCGGGGTTGTAGCGCCGGTGTCCTCACCGGCGAAATTGGCGGCGATGAAGACATCGCCGCTACAGCGAATGTCACTTCGTGCCTTTGTATTAAAAGCCAAATTCGTTGTGCTTGCCGCTCCTCGCTCGCCCCTTGTCACTTGTCTCACTACGGTGTCGTGTTCGCAACCTTCAGGAAAAGGGTCTTTTCACCATGAATCGTGTAGGGCGTGGGCTCGGTCTGGTAATCCCCGATCACGGAATCTCCGCTGAAAGTGATGCTGCTGGAGATGGCGGGGTCAGCCAGAAAGGTTTGCAGCAATGAAGGCGGCGGCGAGGGAAACTCATCCCCGCCCATCTTGAAGGAGCGATGCGGCGCCATGAGAAGCGCATAAAGCCGGTTGTTACGGCGCGTGCGATTCAGTTCCCGCACCAACTGGTGGAGATTGCCGGGCATGTGGCCTGGCTCTGCGAAGCGCATTTGAACTGCGTTGAGCGCCGGCCCGCTGCCCACCACCAGGGTAAGCGCCGTGCCATCGACGTTCTGCGGAACGACCACTGGAATTTTCTGTATTAACCGCACGCCGTCCGGAGTTCGCTCCATGGCCGTCACTTCGATGTGGTCGCCGGGATGAACCTCGGATTTTGTGCTCCACACTTGCTCGATCTCCGCCAAACGGCTTTCGTTGCGGGCCACCACGTGCAGATTGACGTCCTTCACGCTGACTCCCGGGAAATTGCTTTCCAGCAGATACCCCAGCGACGTCGCCACCTCCGCGCCCACGCCGTTGGCGCTGGCGATTTCAGAGGAAATCACGTCCTCAAGCTCTACCGAGTCCCCGGTTGAAAGGTCAATGCTTCCATTCAGCTCCAGGGTCGAGGGTCCCACCATCCGTTCGGTCGCCGACAGCGCCGAAACCACGCCCGCATCCACCAGAAGCGGAGAAAGCAGGGGTTGATCAGCCACCTGAAAATCGTAAGATGCAGTGCGGTTCAGCGAGGAATCCACCTGAACATGCACGGGAATGGTGGGGGCTCTTTCGCCGATCACCCCGTAGATGGCGCCGAAGCGGTCCTCATCGATGCTGCCGATGGTCGGGCCGAGCGCGTCCAGCTTGAAGGAAGAAGCCAAGCTCGGAATCGTGGCCAGCACCTGGGTCGAGGCCAGCGGCACGGAAGCCGGTCCCAACGCGAAGGCTTGATGGCCGCAAGCGTAAAGGTGATTGCCTTGGCGATAGGTGACGGTGCAGTCCGCGCTGATGTTCAAATCACCTTCCATCAGTACCAGGCTCACCATGGAGCCCGGCGCCGGGTCGCCGGCCGCGTCCGCATTTTCCGCCATGCCCAGTGATCCCGCTCCGGCCACCACGCCATCCGCCAGAGGCTCGAAACCCAACTCACGGAAGATGGGAGAAAAGGCCGCGACCACGGAGCGGTCAAAGCCGCCGAAGCGCAAGGGTAACCGCAGACGGGTCAGGGAGTCAGTCCCCATGCGCGCCTCCAGGCTCTTCGCCCACATCTCGGGGCCCGCATCACTGGCGGGAATCCATCGGTCAGAAGCTGGTAGGCCGGAAATGCCCCCAACCCGCCAGGGCAGATTCAATGCTTGCGTCGCGCCGCTCTTGGGCGGATTCTGCGGGACGACGCTCAACATGTCCTCAATCGGCGTGATCAATGTGTAAGGCTCTTTGGCAAAGGGGAAGGCAATGGCCACCGCTCCCAGCAGCTTGCCGTTCACATAGACCGGGCTGCCGCTCATGCCCGCCACCACGCCCGTCTCTGCCAGGTTCGCGCCGGAAAGCCGAGCCAGAATCACGTCGTGCTTGGGCGCCAGGACATTTTTCAGCACACCCACCAGCTCCACCTGAAATTCTTCAATCTTGTTGCCTTGGAAGATGGTGCGGCCCACGGCCTTCATGCCCGGGCGCACGTCGCTGACCGGAAAGAACTGCGAGTTGTAAGGGTGAGGCGACGGGCGGGTCTGTGCGGCAAGCGCCGCCGCAGTCAAACTGGTAAGACCGAAAATCAATACACAACGCAAACCGGCACAACTCGACGCCATCGGATGAGTACCCCTCGCCCTCTTCATCTACTCAGTCTAGAAACAAAGTGAGGCCGCGTCAAGCTGCGCTGCGAAGTGACGGCGGTTCATCTTGAGGCTGTCGCGGCGGTCGGTAATCTTGGCTAGTGTAGTGTCGAGTAATCGGGAGGACGATGTAGCGCCGCCGTCCCGGCGGCATTTGCCGGCAAAGCCTGCCTGAGCGAAGCGAAGGGATGCCGGCGCTACGGGCGGGAGCAATTGTCCACCGATTTCGTGGGCACTACACAAGCGATCTGCCGCACATCCACGTTGCGCACGCGGGTCGTTGCGCGAAGTCTTGGCTTGAGCCGGTTGCACTGTCAGGCAACCGTGATTTTCGGGCAGGGTCGCGTCAGCGTCGCGACGATGAGGCGTTCACAACGCACCGCAGGCCATATTTGGCGACGTTGTCTTGTGGCTATTTTATTTGCTTTCAACAACTTGTTGGGTTCCCGGGTGGGCTGTGAGCACTTATCTTGCTCATTCCAAATAACTTATCTGAATTTAAACGCCAATTCTCAGGTTTGTTATTGGGTTTGTTTTGTCTCATCAGTTTTTATTGGCGTTTGTTTTCTTATACTTGATCAGGTTCGTTGTTCAAAAATAAACAATCCATTTTTTTGTGTGTTTTTTGCGTTTTCGCGCATTTTGCGGTCCTTACTTTTCAAGCACATAGCTGCACCCATTTTCCCGATTTTCACCCAAATGGGCCGTAGTGGACGGTCGAAATACACTACACGGTGTGCCACGTATGGCCGTCCCCGCGCAAGCGGGGAGCGTGGGTGGCGCAGACATGCCGTTTTGTGGCATGTCTGCGATAGTTCCCCGTTCCGCAGACATCGAAAGACGATGTCTGCGCCACCCGTCGGCGATGACGGTGTTCCGGCGTTCGCAGGAGTGCGCGCGCTGATCGAGCATTAATGGATTCCCTGGGGCCGTGCGAGGGGGGAACAAGTGCGGCCGGGTCAAGCCGAATTGCAGATAACCGACCTTACTAGAATACGCTTCTGACCCATGAAAATCAATGCTAATCTCGCTCTGTGCCGGTGGTTTTGCGGGTTCGTGGTTACCGATTCTTCTTCTACAGTCTCGAGAGCCGAGAGGCGCCGCACATCCACGTTGCGCACGCGGGTCGTTATGCGAAGTTCTGGCTTGAGCCGGTTGCGCTGTCGGACAACCGCGGTTTTCGGGGCCATGAATTGACTGAACTCCGGCAGATTGTCGTCGAAAATCAGCCATTCTTCCTGGAGAGGTGGCATGAGTACTTTGATTGAGAGAGCTGAGGCTCTCGCCGTAGATGTCTCGTGTACCGAGGACGATCTAAGCGTGGTTCTTTCGGACGGCCGGAGCGTTGTGGTTCCCCTCGCCTGGTTCCCGCGGCTGGTGGAGGCCTCGCCGAAGCAGAAAGCTGGCTGGGAACTGATCGGCGGCGGCGTTGGTATTCACTGGGAGGCCATCGACGAAGACATTTCGGTTGCCAGCTTGCTGCAACCGGAGAACTTCATGAGGCTCCCCAGCAAGGCGCTTCACCCGCCGAGCAGTGCCACTCGCCGCAAGCGACAGTTACGACCTCGCCGCGCCGGTAGGCGGTGAAACTGCATTTGTTAGGGACGTAGGACGTAGCTTTTCTTCGTTCTTTTCAAATTCGCGTATTCTCGTCGGCCGGCAGAACTACACGGTCGATCCTCAGTCCACACCGCCGTTCCTGCTCTTCCGGGCTTACGCCCGCGTATTCGTGCACGCTGGACCATCTCCAGTCTCATCCTTGACCGGAGCAAATTGACGGTGACGAACATAGACCGATCGCAGAGGAACGGGCGACGCAGCCGTGACATGCAGAGAATTTATCCGAACTTCATGCGCCGGGCAACACGTCCCACGCCCGAACCGCTGGATCAAAAACCGCAGACCTTGGGAAGCAGGTCTGCGTTACGCGCTAAGGGTTCACCGCAGTGCCGTCCTGAATGTGGCGCAGCTCCTGGAACACCTTGTGAATTTCCTGGCGGGACATCTGTGTTAGACTATCCTTGTTTGTGTGCTTGCGGTAAAAAGCGTGCCGTTGCTCCTCGGTCCAGCCCAGGGAATTCGCGATTGCGTGAATTCCATTCCTTTCCCGCCCAACCGTTAGGTACCGGGGCTCATTGTTGCGCTTGGCAAAGAGCTTTTGCCTCAGGTAGTTGATCGACTCCTCGAATCTCGCCTTTGCGAGGCGGTCGTAGGCGGACAGCTCGAAATGGCGATTAAACTCTCCCCATTCGCCTCGGATGAACCGCGCTGAATCCTTTCGGGGCAGGTGCCTCCTCTGGGCTTCCTCCTCCGAGAGCTGCATAATGAGGTCGCGTATGTCCTGCTTTTCGTTTTCGTCAATCTCCAAGCCTTCGGAGGAATCACCCGGCTTTGGGGGCTTTTTTCGGGCGCGGGTCACGACCTTTTTGAGGCGGCTTATGTCCTCGCGGATGGTCTCGGTCCCTACGTAGGCTTTTTTCGCGTATTCAGGAAAGAACTCATCCACCATGTCGGGATGCTGGCTCAGCAATTCTTTAAGCACAGCGCCGTCCCAGATAACAATTTCAAAAGGGCATACAGCCTTCTGTGCCTCAATGTACCGCCACGTGCCAATGGAAAGCGCTTGGCTGCACAGGAAATACCATTTCTTTAAGCCCTGAACCTGCCGCACCTTTTCCAGGTCTTCGCGCACCTTTCGGATTGGAATGTTCGCCTGAGTGTGCGTAAATTGGAAGAATTGGTCGCCCCAGCTCGCGAACCCGTCAACACCGGCGTCACCTCCCGCTTGGTTGACCGGGTGAAATTCCGGGAACATCCGCGCCAGCAGCCTCTCACAGATTTGTTGAAACTCAGTCGGGGTCTCGACCTTCCGGAAGTCAATTCTGCCGGCCATAATTGCCTCCTAAAAGAGTTGGTCCTGCTGGTCCTTGCTTTTGCGTTCAGCCTTCTTGAACGGGTCAACGCGATGGCGGGGATAGAGTAACTGTCTGCCCGCGAGCAATTCAGCGACAGTCAGGATTTGCAGGCGGGGATACTTTTCGGGAAAATTTGCCGGTTGGTAGAAGCCTGCGGACGCAGCTTCCGTTTTCATGGGTCCGGTGGGCTCGCGCAGGGTGATGAGCGCGCCGATGGCGGACTTTTCGCGCTCAATCACGCCCTTCAAGTCACGAACGTTGTTCACGCCCACGTAACCGCTCTTCACCTGCACCACCACTTTCTTCGCCACGCCGCTCTGGTCGTCGAGGAAATTGATGTAGCCATCCACGCCGGAATCCGCGCCCTCCTTGTGGTCGCGGGCGGGCCGCGCATCAACCAGATCAACCGCCCACCACTCGAATTGGTGGCGGCTGATTCCCGTTGGCGTGCGGCCGCAGCCGGCCCTAGCCGACCTCTATCTGTCTCGATGCAGAATTGCGTCCGAAATCAAAGCCAGCGATGAGTACCCGCCCCCTGGTTGTGCTTGGGAGAGCGCCTCCAGTTCCTCGGCATCAAGGTCTGCCAATAATCTGAGAACCTTGCCAACCGACATGGCGCGAGATTTTAGAGCTCCCACCGGTTGCGCGTGCCCTTCCAAAAACCGCCTCACATCGCGGAGGTCCGGCAAGAACGTCCGATTGAGGAACCGTTCATGTAAGGTTTTAAGGTGGTGTGCCTTCGTTGGATGCTCCCGAACTAACTCATCAAGGAGGCGTCGGGAGGAAGGCTTACTTCTGAACCGAGACGGGGACTTCTCCCTGGGAGGAGCATGGAGAAGGGCTTCCAGTTGGTCAGGCGTCATGTCAAGCTTTTGCCCTAGTGCGTCTAGTACAGTCCTTCTACCGTACTTGGCCAGCAAGAGGGCAACTTCGTAATCAACAAAATTTGCGGACGACATTACCGCCCCTCCTGTGTAAGTGCTACGGCCCGGAAAAACTCGTCAACGAACTCGGAAAATTGCACGGAAACGTAGCCCCGAGCATAGCTCGTTGACCCAACAGGAGTACCCTCTCTCGCTGCTTTGGCATACGATTTGGAGTAGCGGACATGAGTTTGGAATATCGGCCATCCATTTTTCTTCGCCTCAGTCCGCACTTCCCTGATCGATGTCCTCTCCTCTTGGCCAACAGAATACGATGATGAATGGTTGAACACGATCCCGCAGATGTCCAGTGCGTGATCCCCGTTGTCGTACTTGAATTCCTGGATCGACCCTGCCAGAAGTGGAAGGCCTATGGTAGCCAAGTATTCTGGCTTCACAGGAACGAGTGCGTATCGGCTCGCATGGTATGCGGCTTCAGTGAGAATGGACTCCGTAGGGGCACAGTCGATAAGGATGAGATCGTAATCGTCGGCAACCTTGGCCAAAGCCCTGGCAAGCCGTTGTTCCTTCACGACACCCTTCTTAAGGGCACGAGATAGCTCGAGTCGGCTCACTACGAGGTCTAACTTGGACGTATTGCCGATTTTCTTCAAGATGACTTCCCCGATCTCAAGCGGATGCGGACTTCCAGACGACTCCGTTGCGGGAAAGTACTGATCGAAGATCTGAACTACCGTTGGCTTCCTGTCGAGTATGTGTTTGCGGTATTTTTCCGGGCTAAGCAGCGCTTGGCTCAGGTTGGATTGTGGGTCGAGGTCTACCGCCAACGTTCGGACGCCCCTGCGGGCGGCAGCATGGGCAAGCTGCGCTGCTATAGTCGTCTTTCCGACGCCACCCTTCATATTTATTAAGCTAACTGTGATTGCCATCATTCCCCCGCAGGCGCTATTGGCCGGTTGCGAACTGGCCCCTACTTGGGCTATCCCGTGTGAACCCCGTCGAATTGAGCGTAACATGAACCCTTCGCTATTATAGCGCGCGCGCTGCATGCGTGCGGTCCCCGGAGGTTGCTGCAAGCAAAAACACTCATTACATCCGCGTGAGATTAGCCTCGCGCTCCTTTGCTGAGGTCGGCGAGCTTCTTCGGCCCTTGCGTCACAAGCTCGTTATACGCAGCTTCCGACTCCAATCCCCAGCCCCAGGTATCTTCAAAGGCGTGAATCTGCGCCGCGGATTTCTCGCCGCTCTTCTCGGCGAATAACACGTTGTAATTGGCGTTGGAATTGAACGGCGGGTCGAGGTAGATCAGGTCAACGGATTCGCCTGGGACGTTTGCCCGAAGCACTTGCAAGTTATCGCCAAAGTAGAGCGTGTTTTTCCAGTCCATCGCCCGTCTTTCCCCTCGCGCGCAATACTACGCCAGACGCCTCGACGAAGGCAATGGCCTGTGCAGGCCCTCAGCGCGGCCCTCGTGTTGACAGAGCATGCCCCGAAGAATTACCCTGGGACCATGGAAGTGCAACTCACGCCTGACCAGGAAGCATTGATCCGCGAAGCCGTGGACAGCGGTCGCTACGCCAACGTCGAAGATGCCGTACGTCACGCCATGTCGCGCTGGGAGGAAAGCGAGAGGGCGCGACTGGAGCTACTGGCGGTGCTCGATGAAGCCGAAGCCGATTTGCAGGGCGGGCGCTATATCGATTATTCCGACGCCGCGCTGCCCAGGCTGGCGGATGAGTTGAAACGCGAGGGGCGAGACCTGCGCCAGCGTGAACAGCCCCGTCGATGACTTACCGCTTGACGACCCGCGCCCGCCGGGACGTGCTCAGCATCTGGCAGCACATCGCCGCTGACAACGAGCCAGCCGCCGACCGATTCATCGACCTGCTGGTACACCACTTCAGGTTGCTAGGAGATAGTCCCCACGCCGGCCGTCGCCGTGACGAGCTGCGGCTCGGCTATCGCAGTTTCCCGGTAGGGGAATATCTCATCCTCTACCGAATCATGGACCCAGGCGTGTGTATTATGCACGTAGTGCATGCGCGGCGTGACATCGAGTCCATGTTCGGCCATTAGGGAGCCCGGCACAAAACCGCGGACCTTCAAAGACACAAGGTCTGCGCCAGCCGCTGGTCGCACACATCGCAAAAAACGCGATGTATGCGCCACCCACCGCTGAGCGATTCATTGACTTGCTGGTACACCACTTCAGGATGTTGCAGTATACTTTCCACCCGCGAGCTGCCCGTCGCCATCATGGAGGAGATCCAGCCACATGCCATCCGTGCTCAAACCAGCGGCCAACAACATCCTATCCCGAAAGGCAATCGCCGGCATCGGCGCGGTCGTTGTTTTTGGTGTCGCCGTTCTCACCTTTTGGATTCTGTCAGCAAAAGCCGGCTCTGCGTCTCCCTCGGCCCTTCTCGCTCCCACGCCGCCCATGGGCTGGAACAGTTATGACAGCTTCGGCGGGGCGGTGAATGAAACGCAAGTGAGAGCCAATGCCGAGTTCGTGGCCAAGCACCTGGCGCGGTACGGATGGAAGTACATCGTGATTGATTATTACTGGTATCTGCCCAATCCCAGCCCGGCCGAAGGCAAGGCCAGCGGCGCTGACGCCGTGATGGACGCTTACGGGCGGCTGCTTCCGGTGCCCAGCCGCTTTCCTTCTTCAGCCGGAGGCAAAGGCTTCAAGCCGCTTGCTGATTACGTCCACTCGCTCGGCTTGAAGTTCGCCATTCACATCATGCGCGGCATTCCTCGGGCCGCCGTGGAAAAGAATCTGCCCATTTTCGGAACGAGCTCCCACGCCCGGGACGTCGTCGACTTCCAAAATTCCTGCGCCTGGTCGAATGTGATGCACGGCGTGAACGTATCGAAACCCGCGGGCCAGGCGTATTACGATTCCATCGCCCGTCTTTATGCGGGTTGGGGGGTGGACTACATCAAGGCGGATGACATGAGCCGCGCCCAGAATCCCAAGGGCGAAACCTATCACGGACCA
>JBOGKI010000042.1:0-14304 GCA_050745605.1 Terriglobia bacterium
GACGGGCACAGGGGGCGCGCCGCAAAGAACGCGGGTGAGATCGGCAGTCCGCAACTTATTCCTGCTAAAAGTGGTTAATCTCCAATTACACTTTTGGGATACGAGCCCTTTTTCTTCGGCGCTCAGCGGGCGGCCCAGCAGCGGCTCGATCCGTTCGTTAAATTGGCCGCGCAGGAACTTCCAGAGCACCGGGCCGCTCACGGAGAGCATCCGCGTTCTGTAGCGGCTCGAAACCGCCGTCGCAGCTTCTTCCAACGCCACCACGTGGCGCGGACCGGCATGGGCATTCGTCACCAGGATCGTGCGGAAGCCTTGACGCGCCAGGGCCGCGCCGTAATCCAGCACCGCATTGCGCACCGTGCGGGCTCGAACCAAAAGAGTACCGGCCTCACTAAATGCGGAGGCGCCAAAGGGCAGCGACGGGCCCACCAGCACCGTCCAGCCCGGCTTTTCCACAACAATCCGCCGGGCCAGAAGCTCGCTGAAGAATTCTGCCTCAAAAAGGTCCGTACCCACGGGAAGATGGGCGCCGTGCTCCTCGAGCGGGCTCGCGGAAAAGATCACGACCGTCCTGGCGCGATCGAGCGATTTCAGGCGGCTGTAGCTGAGCTCAGCAAGCCTCAGGACGCCGCCGCCGTTTGTTGCGCCACCGACCCCGAAATTCTCCTGGTCAATGGATCGAGGAGACTGACGGGATGGAGGGGGTTGAGGAGGCACTTGGGCCATATCCGCTTTCCTCCGACTACATGAATAGATTGTACGCGCCCGGCGCGACGTTTGCTTGGCGGCCCGGCGGTGCCTCGGCCCGGCTACACTCTTCGGGCGCCGAACACGGCAAAATAAAACTCCTTCCAGATGACATCAGGCTCTGTGAATCCTGCTTCTTTGAGCCAGCGAAGTTCATCCAGTAACTTTCCGGGATGGTCCTCGGCCGCGTGTTTCACCATCCAAGTCTCTTCAATTTCCTTTTCGGGCACGGTATGGCGCATGTGTTCCTTCCATTTTTCCATATACAGGTCTTGAAGCGGCGGGCTGGTAGCAAGGACGGCATCGGCGTTCCAGAACACGCCGCCTTCAACAAGCGCGGCGTGGACTCTGCGATAGAGATCGCGCTTTTGGTCCTCAGCCTGGATGTGATGAAGCGCCAGGGAGGAGACCGCGGCGTCGCATTTTTCTGCAAACTGGTAATTCGTCAAATCAGCCTCGATGAATTTCACGTCTTCGCAAACGGCCAGGCGGTGACGCGCCACATCAAGCATGTTGGGCGAGAAATCAACGCAGGTAATCCGTGCTCGCGGGAATCGGCTTTTGACGCGGAGCGCGACACTGCCGGTGCCCGAACCCAGATCCACCACGCGAAGCTCGCTGTCCGCCTCGAACGGCACTGCCGAGACCAGAGCATCGATCATTTCGGAGTAGCGCGGGATAAGCCGCGTGATCAGGCTGTCAAAGTCCGCGGCTTCGCGATCGAAATGCTCTCGAACCTGGTCCATCGTGGGTTTCTCTCAGCACGAAGATCGAGCACGTGGCCCATTATGGCAGACCCGGGTCCGCTGCTGCCAAGTACATCATCGCACGCAGGTCGCGCCTGAGAACGAACAGCTCGTAGCGCAGGTCCTAATTGTTTGGCCCTGCGGCTTTTCAAAATCCCTGGCGCGATAGCAATTGAGGCGAGATGTCCACCGCAGCACCTCTCGAGCCACCACCGCTCCTGAAAGGCGAGCCCATGCTACCTCCTTGCGACCGCTTTTCTTGACTTGGCTCAGAGCGGGTGCCATAATCGCCTCAGATCAGGAGCAGGCATGCGTGAAGCCGTCATTATTGCCGCGACGCGAACACCGATCGGAAAGTTTCAAGGCTCTTTAAGTCCGTTTTCCGCCGTCGAGCTCGGAGCGATCGTCACCCGCGAAGTTGTGCGCCGAGCCGGAATCCAGCCCGACCAGGTTGACGAAATCATCATGGGGAACGTCATCACTGCGGGTCTGGGGCAGAACCCGGCGCGCCAGGCGGGGTTGAAGGGCGGGCTCCATCATCGTGTGGCCGCTATGACAGTGAACAAAGTCTGCGGGTCGGGGTTAAAGGCAGTTGCTTTGGCAGCGCAGGGGATACAAACGGACAATTCCCAGATTGTGGTGGCGGGCGGCATGGAATCCATGACCAACGCTCCCTACCTTTTGCCGCAACTCCGGCATGGGCTGCGGTTGGGCAATGGAAAAGTGATCGACTCCATGATTCAGGATGGACTCTGGGACGCCTTTGAAGACTTCCATATGGGCATGACGGCGGAGCTGGTTGCGGAAAAGTACCAGATTTCGCGCGAGCGCCAGGACGCTTATGCCTACGAAAGCCACCGGCGGGCCATCGACGCCATCAAGAGCTGCCGCTTCAAGGATCAGGTCGTGCCCGTGGCCGTCCCGCAGAAGAAGGGCGATCCGGTGATGTTCGCGGTGGACGAATCGCCGCGGGAAGACACTTCGATGGAATTGCTGGCGCGCCTGAAGCCGGCGTTCAAACCGGGCGGAACCGTGACCGCGGGAAACGCTCCAGGGACCAATGACGGCGCGGCGGCGCTGGTGGTGACTTCGCGTGAGAAGGCCCGGGAACTGGGGAAGAAGCCGATGGCCCGGGTGACCGGACAGGCAGTGAGCGGCGTCGAGCCCAAGTGGGTGATGATGGCGCCGGTCACGGCAGTGCAGGCTCTGCTGAAAAAGACCGGATGGAAGCTTCAGGACGTCGACTTGTTTGAATTGAACGAGGCGTTTGCTGTTCAAGCCCTGGCCGTGATCCAGGAACTGGGCCTTGATCCGCAGAGGACGAACGTCAATGGCGGGGCGGTGGCCCTGGGACATCCCATCGGCGCCTCGGGAGCGCGAATTCTGGTGACGCTGCTTTACGCGATGGCTCAGCGCAACGCCCAGCGTGGCATCGCCGCGCTGTGCCTGGGCGGCGGCAATGCCGTGGCCCTGGCCGTGGAACGTACGGATTAAACGGCGTTGGTCAAGACCTCGATTTTGACCGGCAGTGGCGCTGTCCTTAGCGCCGAAGGGATGGCCGACCGACGGGTGGCCGCAGTGAGGACACGGCCGCTACAGGAGGGGTTACTCACGCCAACATTCACATCCAATCTGGCGTCAGCCCGCCCGCTTATCTTCATGGACCACGCGGCGCACTCAATCCCATGACTTCCTCGCTTCGAGTTTCGATCCATCAGTGCGGGGTGGTTGGGGCCGGCGCCATGGGTCACGGTATCGCTCATACGTTGCTACGCCATGGTTACGCCGTCAACCTTTACGACGCATCCGCGAAAGCCCTGGAAGCAGCCAAGGGAACGATTGCCAAAGGTCTGGGGCGCGATGCGGAGAAGGGAAGGCTGGCGCCGGATGAGCGCGAAAAGGCTTTGGCGCGGCTGACCCTGGCGTCCAATCCGGAGAGCTTGGCAAGGTCGGATATCATTGTCGAAGCCGTGACCGAGAATTTTGAGGTGAAGGCCGGCGTCTTTCGCGCGCTCGATAAGATTTGCGGGAACAACGTCATCTTTGCGAGCAACACTTCTTCCATTTCCATCACTCGCCTTGCCGCCGTTACCGGCCGGGCGAACCGGTTCGTCGGACTTCACTTTTTCAATCCAGTACCAGTGATGAAGCTGGTGGAAGTGGTGGCGGGGCTTGAGACTTCGCCCGAAACGGTTGAGACGGTTGTGGCTCTGGCCCAATCACTGGCCAAAACGCCGGTTCGCGCCCAGGATTTTCCGGGCTTTGTTTCGAACCGTGTGCTGATGCCGATGATCAACGAGGCCGTTTTCTGCGTGATGGAGGGTGTTGCTGGGCCGCAGGCCGTCGATGACGTAATGAAGCTTGGCATGAACCACCCCATGGGACCGCTGGAGCTCGCCGACTTCATTGGACTCGACGTATGCCTGGACATCATGCGGGCGCTTTACGATGGCTTTCGCGATTCAAAGTACCGCCCTTGCCCGCTGCTGGAAAAGATGGTGAACGCCGGGCGCCTGGGAAAGAAATCAGGCTGTGGATTTCATGATTATTCAAGCTCGGCAGCGGCGCATTGATATGAATGCGCAAAGTGAGGTTACAACCTCGCTGTAGCGGCGGTCGGAGTCTACCCTGGAAGGGACCGCCGATCTAGACGGCGCTCCCCGCCTTGCGGCGGGGCAGGCGCCGAGCGCCGCTACAAGCGGATAACTGAATCCTGAGAGGACGCGAAAATGCCGGAGGACCGAACCGAACGGACCAAGGCCCTGGACTTGGCAATGATCCAGATCGAGAAGCAGTTTGGCAAAGGGTCCATCATGCGGCTGGGCGCGAAGGACATCACCGTGCCGGTGGAGGTGATCCCCACGGGTGCTCTCTCCTTCGACGCCGCCTTGGGAATTGGCGGCATGCCGCGCGGCAGAGTGGTGGAAGTCTTCGGGCCGGAGTCGAGCGGCAAGACCACCATCACGCTGCACGTGATTGCCGAGGCTCAGAAGCGTGGTGGCATGGCCGCTTTCGTGGACGCCGAGCACGCTCTCGACGCCAATTATGCCAAGAAGCTGGGCGTGGACGTGGATAACCTGCTGGTTTCACAGCCGGACTTCGGCGAGCAGGCGCTGGAAATCACGGAAGCGCTGATTCGCTCCAACGCCATGGACCTGATTGTGATTGATTCGGTGGCGGCTCTCGTGCCCAAGGCGGAAATCGACGGAGAAATGGGCGATTCCATGCCGGGACTGCACGCGCGCCTCATGTCGCAGGCCATGCGCAAACTGACCGGCATCGTTTCCAAAACCAAGACTTGCCTCATCTTCATCAACCAGATTCGGGAAAAGATCGGCGTCATGTTTGGCAATCCTGAAACCACCACCGGAGGACGAGCTCTGAAGTTTTATTCTTCGATTCGCGTTGATATTCGTAGGATTGCATCGATTAAGGACGGAGACCGCGTGGTGGGCAACCGCACTAAAGTGAAAATCGTAAAGAACAAAATGGCGGCGCCCTTCCGCGAGGCGGAATTTGATATTCTTTACGGCGAGGGGATTTCCCGGGAAGGGGATCTGATTGACTTGGCCGCCGAGAGAAACATCGTGGAGAAGAGTGGCTCCTGGTTTTCTCTCAACGGCGAACGCATCGGTCAAGGCCGGGAGAATGCGCGTCAATTCCTCCGGGATAATCCGGAGGTGCGCAAGAAGCTGGAGAATTCGGTCCGTACTGCGTTACACCTGCCCGTGGAACCGGAGGTGGTTGCTGAGGTTGCGGCTTCGGCCTCCACCCGGGGCAGAAAATAGCCGATAGTCCTTCAAGCAGGCAGAAGGTTTGGCAAAACCCTGCAAGCGGCTTGCGCCAGAGCCGCTGTGGGGGTTCAAGCAAGACCCTGACCGCAGGAGAGGGAAAGTCAAATTGAAAGAGAAAATTGCCATTCTGGCCGTGGCATTTTTGTTGTTGGCGGGAATCGAAAGCGCCGTTCTCTCGAAGCCCCTGAGTGACGAAAGTACGCCCCCCACCACGACCACCTATCACCACCCTTTGAGGCGCCGCCGCAAGAGCCGGCTGCGAAAGACACGCAGACGGCGCAGAGTTGTCCGTCACTACTGGAGCCCGTGGGCTGTCAGCTCCATTGGCGTTCCGACTGCGGGTGACAACCCGGCTGGCGAAAATCCCATCATTCGCGAAGCTGCCATCAAAGCCATTGGCGATTGGAACGGAAGCGTGGTGGTGGTCGATCCCAACAATGGACGCATCCTCTCCATTGTGGACCAGAAGCTGGCGCTGGACAGCGGCTATATTCCGTGCTCCACCATCAAGCCCATGGTGGCGCTGGGCGGTTTGCGGGAGGACGTCGTCACGCCCCAGACCAAGCTGCCCAGCATGAGGGGCGGGCGCATCGATCTGAAGGATGCCCTGGCGCATTCGGACAATCTCTATTTCGCAACGCTGGGAAACATGCTGGGCTTCCAGCGTGTTACCCATTATGCGGAGGAGTTGGGCTATGGCCAGCTTGCGGGCTGGCATATTCCGGGTGAGTCGCCGGGCGTCTTTCCGGCGGCGCCTCCGCCGCAGCGCCAGGGCGGAGTGGGATTGCTCACCAGCTTCGGACAGGATATCGAAGTCACGCCGCTCCAGATGGCGGCGCTTATTTCCGCCATCGCCAACGGTGGAACGCTTTACTACCTGCAGTACCCTCGCTCGCCCGAGCAGATTCAGAAATTTCATCCCATCATCAAGCGCCGCCTGACGGACCTCGCGCCGTTTATTCCGGAGGTCAAGCCCGGTCTTGAAGCCGCGGTCCTTTACGGCACGGCGCGCTCGGCCTTTAATCCCGAGGAGCAGATTTTCGGTAAGACCGGGACCTGCAGCGAGAATCGCGCCCGCATGGGCTGGTTTGTTTCATTCGCGGAGAAAGGGCAGCCTCAGTACGTGGTGGTGGTGACGCTTCGTGGCGGCAGGCCCATGTACGGCCCGCACGCTGCGGAGATTGCTGGCCAGTTCTACCGCGAGATGCTGCAGATGGGTCAGGAACCCACCCAGGCGTGGCGCATGCCCGTTCTGATTACGCGGCCCGGACAGTAGTTGAGGGTAACAAAGGCCGCCGCGCGCGGGCGAATGAACTCCGGACCACGAGCCGCGCAGAAACCGTTCAAAGGGAGGCGCCGCCACATTATGAGTGTCACATGGCTTAAGGCTTTGGTGACGCTGGTGCCAATATGCATGCTGTTGGCCGGTTCGGTAGTCTTGTTCCTGAGAGGAAAGGCGCTGAGTTCTCTCCTACAGGTACTCGGCACAGGATGTCTGGTTGTGGTCGTTCTTACTCATGTCTCCGAAGCACTTCACTTGTTCCCTTGGATGCATTGGGGGCTTGAGCACAGCCCTGGTCATTACCTTGATTTATCAAGTGCTGTGCTTGGCCTCACGTTCTTTCCCATAGGATACTTGTTACATGCGCTTAGGACGCGATACGCCTAGTTCAAATGACACCACTACCCGAGACCCCGGTGGTTTGACTCCGCGAAGCCCCTGCCGATAGAATCAAGCCTTAGCCTCTCCGATTTTCCCAAATACATGGCATTGCGATTTCACAACACGCTCTCTGGCAGGATCGAGGAGTTCCAGCCGCTCGAAGATAACCAAGTCCGCATTTACACGTGCGGCCCCACGGTCTACGACTTTGCGCATATCGGCAATTACCGCACTTTCGTGGCCCAGGACATCCTGCGCCGCTGGCTGAAATATCGCGGCTTCGAAGTGAAGCAAGTGATGAACCTGACGGATGTGGATGACAAAACCATCCGCAATGCGAAAGCGGCGGGCTTGCCGCTTCGTGAGTACACCCAAAAATTCGTCGATGCTTTTATGGTGGACCGCGACCTGCTTGGCCTGGACACGCCAGAAGTGATGGTGCGCGCCACCGATACCATCGATGAGATGGTGAAGCTGATTCAGGCTCTCGAAGAGAAGGGCTTCGCCTACCGCAGCGATGGATCAGTTTACTACCGCGTGCAGGCGTTCCAGGATTATGGCAAGCTCTCCAAGATCAATCTCTCCGGCAACCGCGCCGGCGCCCGCGTGGATTCGGACGAATATGAAAAGAGCGACGCCCGTGACTTCGTTCTCTGGAAAGCAGCCAAGGAAGGCGAGCCTTTTTGGGAAACTCCGCTCGGACCAGGAAGACCGGGGTGGCACATTGAATGCTCCGCCATGTCGATGAAGTTCCTGGGCGACACGTTTGACATTCATTCCGGCGGAAGCGACCTGATCTTCCCGCATCACGAGAACGAAATCGCCCAAAGCGAGGCTGCCACCGGCCACACCTTCGTCCGTTATTGGCTGCACGTGGAACACTTGATGGTGAACGGCCAGAAGATGTCCAAATCGGCCGGGAACTTCTACACGCTTCGCGATCTGATTGCCAAGGGATTCAAGCCCAGCGCCATCCGCTACCTGCTGGCGTCCGTGCCCTACAACAAGCCGCTGAACTTTACTTCTGACGGCATCGCGCAGGCCATGCACTCGATTACTCGGCTGGCGGTGTTTCGCCAACGAATAAGCGATGAGGCGCTCCCGGAGGGCAAGAATCCAGAACTGGCCGAGAAGGCAGAGACTGCGCAAAAGTCCTTCGAAGACGCCTTGGACAATAATCTGAATACCGCGGAAGCTCTGGCCGCCGTTTTTACCCTCGTTTCCGAAGGCAACACGGCCTTGGATAGGCACGAGCTTCGAGAGGGAGATCGGGGCGCTTTCCTGGATGTTTTGGATCACTGGGACCGGATTTACAATGTACTGGAAGATAACGACTACGAAAAGCTTCGAAAGCACGGCTTTTTTCGGGTGAAGGAAGCGAGCGACGTTTCAGTCGCCGGTGAGAGCGCCAACGCTGCGGCAGGCGGCAATGGCTCGCAGGCCGCCGCGTGGGCTGAGACCCTGAGCGATGATGAAATCGACAGGCTCATCAGCGAGCGCAATGCGGCGCGACGCAGCGGCAATTACGCCCAATCTGACCAGATTCGCGAGCAGCTTGCCCAGGCCGGAGTCATCCTGGAAGACACCAAGAGCGGCACGCGCTGGCGGCGTAAATAGGACCTGGCCTCGTGCCCGTCCGCGGGCGAACATCAGGGTCGCTCCTACGGGACTTCAATGGTGAAGCTCCTGGATTGCTTCCCCCAATTTGTTCCTGTGAGCGGCGCCCCAGGGCGCTGCCTGAGCCAAGCTCCGTACGGAATCGAAATGTCTGAAAGGAACAAATCATGCGATCGGCGTTTTCCGCCCTCTTGTTCGCTCTCTTACTTGCCGCCACGGGCCCGGCCCAGACAAATCCAAAGCTCTCGCCACTGACCCGGCAGTTTGTGACGGTCGATGCGCCCGTCATCGCACTCATTCACGCGCGGGTGATTGACGGTACCGGCGCGCCGCCCCGCGAGAATCAGACCATTGTGATCGACCACGGCCGGATCGCGGCCGTGGATGACGCCCAATCCGCAGCGCCGCCCGCCGGAGCCAAGGTGCTCGACCTCAAAGGGCAGACGGTGATCCCCGGGCTGGTGGGGATGCACGATCACCTTTTCTATCCCAACCAGCTTGCGGAGCGCCGCGCCGAAGGGCCGGTGATTATCTACAACGAGATGGGTTTCAGTTTTCCACGCTTGTATCTGGCCGGCGGCGTCACCACGCTTCGCACCACCGGCAGCATCGAGCCTTACACCGACCTCAGCCTTAAGAAGCTCATTGATGAAGGGAAAACGCCCGGGCCCAACCTGTACATCACCGGCCCCTACCTTGAAGGGACGGGATCCTACACTCCCAACATGCACGAGCTGACCGGCCCGAAGGACGCCGCTCGCACCGTGAACTACTGGGCGGCGGAAGGCGTCACGTCGTTCAAGGCGTACATGCACATCACTCGCGCTGAGCTGTCAGCGGCGATCGCGGCCGCACACGCGCACGGACTCAAAATTACCGGCCATCTTTGCAGCATCGGCTTTCGCGAAGCCGCCGCTCTTGGCATTGACGACCTTGAGCACGGCCTGTTTGTGGATACTGAATTCGATCCCGGCAAGAAGCCGGATGTTTGCCCGGCGCAGCAACTCAGCGGAGACACAATGGCCAAGCTCGACATGGAAAGCGCGCCGGTCCAAGCGATGATTCGAGACCTGGTCAGTCATCACGTGGCGGTCACTTCCACTATGCCGGTGTTTGAGATTTCCGTGCCGGGCCGTCCGCCGCTTGAGCCTCGCGTTCTGAGCGTGTTATCGGCTCCAGCCCAGATTGACTACCTCATGATTCGCGCCCTGGTTGGGGAACGGACCCATTCCAACATGCTGACGAACCTGCACAAGGAAATGCAGTTCGAGCGCGACTTCGTGAAAGCTGGCGGTCGACTGCTGGCGGGGTTAGACCCCACCGGTTATGGCGGCGTGGTGGCGGGCTTCGGGGACCAACGAGAAGTCGAACTGCTGGTGGAGGCCGGCTTCACGCCAGTCGAGGCCATCCATATTGCCACGGAGAACGGCGCCAAATTTCTAGGTCAGGATTCCAACATCGGCACTCTCGCGCCCGGCAAAGATGCCGACCTGATCGTCATTCAGGGTGATCCCGCCGCCCATATCGACGATATCGAGAAGGTCAGCATTGTCTTCAAAGATGGCGTCGGCTATGACTCCGCCAAGCTGATCGAGTCGGTACAAGGCGCCGTGGGCATGCACTGAGGGAAAGCTCCGGTGTGCGCCTCGCAGGTGGTTCAGCACCCTTCTCGTCCGCGCTCGCTCCTGGCCATCCGCGAAAAGTTGCCGTGTAAGACCTGCGAAAGCCGCGCGCCGGTAGCACTCATCATGGCGTTATAAGCCGGCGACTGATGCTAGTCGCCGCGCCGCGCCGAGCCCGTCCCCGAAGGGAGCGGCGAATAACGCCGGTCGCAGACCGGCGCTACAGTTTCGGCGGGTCGCCACTTATGACGCTGCGTATTGAACCGGCGCTACGTGCTGCCCTTGGGTTCGGCGTGGATGCTGACTTTCATGATCTGGGGCAATTCTTTGCGGAACTTCAGTTCCAGGTCTTCGGTGATGTCGTGAACGCGGGAAATGGGAAGGTCCGGCTCAAAGGTGCAATGGAGACTGACGTGAACGGTAGCGCCAACCTGGTGGGCTTCAATGGCGTGGCAATCAACCAGGCCAGGAGTGCCGAGCGTCAACGCCCGGACGCGTTCCTCCAGTTGCTGGCGCAACCCGGCGGCTTCGTTGGCGGGTTCCACGCGCTTCTGCATCGGTTCAATGTGGACGTTCACCTCTTTCACGCTGGGAATCTCGCGCTGAATCTCCTCCTCCAGGAAGGTGGCGCGGCGGTGCGCGTCCTCCAGCGTCAGTGTGGGCTCGAGTTCCAGGTCGAGGCTGAGGTTGACGTTGCCATGCACCTCGAAGGGAGTGACGTCATGAATCTGGAAATCGTTGCGGTGGGCAATAGCCCGCACACGCTCCACCACGTCCGTGGACGGGGGTGGTTGCGGCGCGGACTGGATCACCACGTCCGCCTCCGGATAAAGGTCACGCACTCGCGCCTCCACGTCATGGGACACGGCTTCCGCATGTTCAAAGGACATATTGCTCTTCAGCGTCAGGCGGACATCCACAAAAAGCTGGTTGCCACTCTGCCGCACGCGGATGCGCTCCGGGTTCATCACGCCCGGCACGTTGGCGATGAGCCGGGCGATGCTGGCGGAAGTCCCTTCGGGCGCGGCGTCCACCAGCGCATCAATGGACCTTTTGCCCAGCCGGACGCTGAGGTAGATGGTGATCGCGGCAACGCACAGCGCCGCTACCGGATCGGCCGCGAGCAGCCAACGGAGGCGCCATTGGTTCGCGGCCAGCACCAGCAAAAGGCCCAGGATGACTACGGCCGAGCCGTAAACATCGGTCGAGAAATGCATGGCATCGGCTTCCAGCGCCTGGCTGTGGTACTTCTTGGCGACGCGGGCAAGGGAGCGGGAACGGCTGGAGTCCAGGGCCATAGAAACGATCATCACGGCAAAAGCCCAGATTGTGGGCTCCACATGGACGGCGCGGAAGAGCAGGCGGCTCATTGCTTCGAGCACAATCCAGGCGCAGGTCACCAGCAGCAGGCCGGTCTCCACAAAGGCGGAAACGTGCTCGAACTTGCCGTGGCCGAAGGGGTGGGAAGAATCAGCGGGCTTATCGGCGACGCGAACGGAGAAAAAAGTGATGAGCGCGGCGACCAGATCAAGGCCGGAATGCGCCGCTTCCGAGAGGATTCCAAGGCTCCCGGACAGCACCCCGACCACCGCTTTGAGAACAGTCAGCAAGGCGGCGGCCAGGAGCGAACGCAGGGCTACCGATTTCTTTTCCCGCGCGGGAAGGGCGGACTGGCTGAGACCTTTCAGGGAATTCATGCTGCTCCGCGATCGAGCTTCGCGCCGTGGACCTTAACGAGGATTACCAATCACAGTCACAGCGTTCTCTGCGGCGGCGCTCGTCGCATGCCCCGCTGCAAAGCGGGGAGCGCCGAAAAACGGCGGTTGCAGACCGCCGCTACAACATAATTGGTAATCCTCAGTAATGGAGCGCATCAAACAGTGACCGTCTTGCATGATCCGAAGGCCCCAGCCGCGTCCTGCGCGCGGCAAGCAGCGCCCTTACGGCGCTAAATCTTCCAGCGCCGCCCGCAATTCCTGCTCGGCGTGGAACGCGCCCTGGCTGTGGGCAACCTCCACGCCTTTTTGCAAAATGCGCCGGGCGTCGGCTGGTCTTCCGCTATGGATCAAAAACATGCCGGCCTGGTAGTAAGTGGCGGCATACTCAGGATGGTGAGCCAGGAGATATTCAAAATGTTCCAAAGCCTCACCCGGGCGCTCCGACCTCGAAAGTTCCAGCGCCAGGCCGTACCGCGCAAACGTGTCGTCGGGATCGCTTTCTAACCGTTGCTTCAGGAATTGGACTCTTTCTTGATCCACGAGTCGGATTGGCCCTCGATGCCGGATTGTACTCCGGGTGGCGGCTCATCCACCGAAGTTTCATTTGGATTTAACAGGCCCTTGGCAGCGAACCATGCAGGTTGGGAACGGTCCGATATGTATTGCATTCAACGCATGACTGAAATAGTATATGCAGCCGGGCTCCTCCGCGCAATTTCAAGTCGGGCCGGTGAGCCTAGCGGGTTCCACGGAAGTCCTCCATGTGACGGCGGAACGGTCTGGACACCTCCCCTCGGCGCCAGGTTTTTCTCCAGGAATCCAACCCGGGCACAAGCCAAGAGGTGCAAAGATGAGAAAGCTCAAGGGTAAGACTGTGGGCGAATCGCAGGCCGAGATGATTGAAGTGGTTCTGCCCAATGACGCCAACCCGCTGGGCAACATGCTGGGCGGAAGAGTGATGCATTTGATTGACATGGCTGGCGCCGTCGCCGCCCACCGCCACGCGCGCTCGCATGTTGTGACGGTGAGCGTGGATGGAATCGACTTCGCGCATCCCATTAAGGTGGGCCAAATTGTTCTGCTGCGGTCTTTCGTTACTCGCGCCTTTCACACCTCGATGGAGGTGGAGGTTAATGTCTTCCTGGAAGACTATATTCGAAGCGAGCGGTTGCAGACCAGCTCGGCCTTGGTGACTTACGTCGCAGTGGATCAGGATGGGCATCCCGCCCCCGTGCCTCCCCTGATCCCGCGGACCGCCGAGGAGAAGAGGCGATACCGCGAGGCGCTCCGGCGGCGGCGCCAGCGATTGGCGCAAGCCGCGCAGGCTCACCGACGGTTTACTGAGAAAGTGTAAGAGGGAAGCCAGCGAGGCTCCGAGGTTTCGAAGCAAAGTTTGCCGGGCCCGCCGGGGTTTTCCGAACAGGAGAGAATTCATGAAGACGAAACGCACGAAGATATTTTCCGGGACTCCTTGGGAGCCGATCGTGGGTTATGCCCGGGCCGTTCAGGCCGGAGAAGTGGTTTACGTTTCCGGGACCACTGGAACCGACCCTTCGGGGAAAGTCCTGGCGCCGGGTGATGCCTATGCTCAGACAAAGCAAGCCATCGAAAACATCAAAAACGCGCTGAGCCGGTTGGGGCTGACTCTGGAGCACGTGGTCCGCACCCGGATTTATGTGACAGACATCGACAAGTGGCAGGAGGTGGCCAAGGCGCATGCGGAATCCTTTGGCGAAGTCCATCCCGCTACGACATTGGTGGCAGTGACCCGGCTGGTGGACCCAGACATGATCGTGGAGATTGAAGCGACAGCGGTGCACTGAAATGTCGGTGTGGTCGCTGCTGTGACCTGCGCCGACGAGATGCTGTAGGCGCGCAGCAAGCAGCGCCCCTACGCTGGCTCAAAAACCCCCACCTCGTTGTGCCACACGCTGGGCTGGACCTGTCAAGAGTATCGAGAGCCGTGGCAGCAGAGAAACCGCCTTCTGGACCTGAGGGTCGCTGCGCGCCTGAATCTGGTTTCCCATATCCAGCCCAAAGACCAGATTGATGATTTCTGTCTTGATTCGGGTCTTCAGAAGGCTCTGGTCCTTCCCCCAATACTTCGCGGGGGTCAGAATACCCTGCCGGTGCAGGTAGTCCTTGAAGTCCTCCATCAGCTTCTGATCCGGATCAAATGTCTTCTCTACTTTGGCGTGGGTGGCGAGATATTCGGAGGCAAAGCTGGTGAACAGGCCGCGCTGGTCAAGGAAGGACTCCCAAGGGTCCATGGTGAGTGGCGTCACGGCTACGTCCGGCGTCACGCCGCCGCCACCGGTTACCGGCCGCCCGTCATCGGTGCGGAAGCTCGACGGCTTTGCGGTTTCCGCGCCCGCGCTTTTCGCCGGTCTTCCCAAC
>JBOGKI010000043.1:0-14299 GCA_050745605.1 Terriglobia bacterium
CTACCGAACGGGATAACTCCTTGACTTTTGCGCCCTCCGATCAATACAATTCATACAGGACTTGGGAGAACGGTATGAAAGAAGCACTCCAGCGGTCTGAAAAGATGGCGCCGGGCACTCCTGCTTCCCCGGCCCGGATGTTAATCATTCTAGCCCTTATTCTATTTTTCACCTGCGGCGCCGCCCTCACGCTTTCTGCCCAAACGTCCGGCAACGATGCCTCCAGCAGCGAAGCCAAACCGAAAAAAAGGAAGCTGACGCGGGAGGAAAAGAGGCGGGAGAAGGCGATCCGCAAGGAGATGGAAAGCCCTTACAAGAAGTGGCTGGAAGATGAGGTGCCGTACATCATCACTCCCGAAGAGAGGTCGGCGTTCAAGAAGCTGACGACGGACGAAGAGCGGGAGCAGTTCATCGAGGCGTTCTGGGAGCGGCGCAATCCCAATCCCGGAAGTCCGGAAAACGAATTCAAGGAAGAGTATTACCGGCGCATCGCCTACGCCAACGAACACTACAGCTCCGGCATTCCGGGGTGGAAGACGGACCGCGGGCGCATTTACATCATGTACGGCCCGCCCGACGAGATCGAGTCGCATCCGAGCGGCGGCTCCTACGTCCGCAAGCCGTGCGAAGGTGGTGGCGAAACTTCCACCTATCCGTTCGAGGACTGGACCTACCACTACATCGAAGGCATCGGCGAGAACATCAACCTGGAATTCGTGGACCCGACGATGTCCGGCGAATACCACCTGACCATGGACCCCGGCGAAAAGGACGCCCTGCTGCACGTGCCCGGCGCCGGCTTGACCGAGTGGGAAATGATGAATGGCGGCTCCAAGCTGGACCGCTTCCAACGCACCGATGGGACGACCATGGGCACGCCCATGGGCGGCGAGCCGGAGAGCATGGAAGAGTTCACGCGGCTGGACCAGTTTGCCAAGATTTTCAGGCCACCCGCCGTGAAGTTCAACGACTTGCGCGCCGTGGTGACACACAAGATTTCCGCGCAACTGTTGCCCTTTAAGGTCAAGACCGACTTCGTGCGCATCACCGACCAAAGCATCCTGACGCCCATCACCATTCAAATCGCCAACCAGGACCTGGAATTCCAGAATAAGGATGGGGTGATGCACGGCGTGGTGGACATCTACGGCCAGTTGAGCACGCTGGGCGGAAGGATTGCGAATTCCTTCGAGCAGAGCGCGGTGCTGGATGTGCCGCAGCATGACTTTTCGAGCTACGTCAACCGCCAGACGGTTTACCAGAAGGCGGTAACGCTGGCGCCGGGCCGCTATAAATTATCGTTGGTGTTGAAGGACGACACGAGCGGACACATGGGGTCAACGGACATCGGCATCATCGTGCCGAATTACAACGACAACGGTCTTTCCTCGAGCTCGCTGATCCTCGCCGACCTCATCCAGCAACTCCCGACCAACGAAGTGGGCACCGGGCCTTTCGTGATTGGCAGCACCAAGGTGCGGCCGAGCGTTACGGACTCCTTTAACCGGGATCAGAATCTAGGTATGTATCTCCAGGTTTACAATCTGGGAGTGGACCCGAAGACGCACCGGCCCAACGCCGACATCCAGTATCAACTCCTGCGAGACGGCAAAACGGTGTTCACGGCCAGCGAGCCAGCCGCGAGGATCCAGCACGCTTCTGAGCAGGTAACCATCCGCAAGACTTTACCGCTTGCGCCGTTGCAGCCGGGAGATTACACTGTCTCCATCAAGGTGACGGACAACATCAAGAAGACTTCGATTCAGCCCAGCGCAAGCTTCGCGGTGCGCTAATACGACCGCCGGACTGAATGGCGCTCGCCGGGCGCCGCTACAACTGGCGGGAGTGAAACCGTGGGAAAAGGATTCGAGCGCCGATTATGAGTTTTCCGGGTCAACGGCTGCGCATGTCGGTGACGGCCCTGGCGGCGGGGATCTTGCTTGCTGCCGGACTGCCCGCGGCTTATGGCGTGAATCCGGCTCAACTGGGCCGGGTGACTGGGCGGGTGACGGACGCGCAGGGGAAGCCGCTCGCCGGCGTCACCGTGTTCGCGGTGGGGCCGTTGTTTGAATCCGGCTTTGCATTTGAGACGGCGGCGGTGAGAACCGTTACCGACACGCACGGAAGGTTTTTCCTGGCGTCGCTTGTGCCGGGGTGGTATGCCGTTCAGGTTCGGGCGTCCTCCACGGGACCGCACGTGACCCACAAGATCCGGGTTGAGCGTGGTACGACCTCTATCCGCAACTTCGTCCTGGGCGCAATCCTCGCCTCGACCGAGCTCAAAACGCCGACCCCCCATAGCGTTCTCTCCGCAGCCGACAATTGGAAATGGATTCTGCGGACCTCGGCGTGCATCCGGCCGATCCTGAGATTCCAAGGCTCTACTCAGGACGCTTCCCAGGGGCCGCCACCCAAGGCGCCCGTGATGCCCTCCGAGATGATGGCCGGGCTTTTGCCAGGCAGCGTGTGGGAAGGCGGCATGAACGCGGACACGGGGGAGCAGAACGTCTACGCGGTTTTCAAGGCTCTCTCCGACAATTCGGATGTTTTGGTGGCCGGTGCGCTCTCCTCGCAGGGCGTCCTGGGATCATCCATCGTCGCCTCCTACCGGCGGGATATCACGAACGGCAACCGCCAGGAGTTCAGCGTGGCCGTCCACCAACTGGCTCTGACCGCAGGGATGCCGGGGCCGGTGGCGGGACCCGCCGCCGCGCAGAGTGGCGCACAGGCCATGAGCTTCAGAGCGAGCCGCGAAATGCGAATCTCCGATTCCCTGACCTTGACCACGGGATTGGATGTGGATTACGTGAGCGCGGCAGGAGGGGCTGCTGAAGCCCTGCCCCACGCCAAGCTGGCCTATCAAATGGACGATGGCAGCGTGATCAGCGTACAGTATGGCGCCATTACCACGGGCCCGGATGGCTCCCTGATGGGGCGAGTGGCGGACCTCAGCGCGTTCCCGCAGATGTCAATGGCGGGACGCCGAATGGCTCTCGAAAAGGTCAATCACGCCGAAGCCCGCTATGACCACGCGCTGGGTCCCAAAGCCCACTTGCAGGTGGCCGTCTACCATGACGCTTTCGGCAATACCGCGGTGAATGCTGCGGACGGTTCCCAGTCCTGGAGCTGGCTCGAAGGCTACGCTTTGCCAGGCCCCGTAGCGGACAGCGCCGTGCTCAACGCGGGCCGTTATGACTCCACCGGGTTCCGCGCAGGCCTGACCTACCACCTGAGATCCAACACCGTGGGGACGGTGCTTTATTCCTATGGTGATGCGTTGATCGTGCGGCAGATGGAAAACCATCCGCTAACTTCGCCTGAGCAGATTCAGGGGATGCTGCGGCCGGGCGCGGGACAATCCGTGGGCTGGAAAATCACGACCATGGTGCCCCATTCGAGGACCCGAATCACCAGCTCCTACTTCATGGTCCCGGCGGGCAGCGTTACGGTGATCGATCCTTATGGCATGTCGGGCGATGGTGTGATGCCCTATTGGAGCGTGGAAATCCGCCAACCCTTGCCGAGCGTCGGATTCCTGCCGGCGCACTTTGAGGCGATGGCGGACTTCACCAATGTTTTGGGACAGGGTTATGTTCCAATCGCCCGAAGCGGAGAAGCACCTTTCCTGATGAGCGCGGCTTGCCGGGCGTTCCGGGGCGGCTTCTCCGTTCAATTCTGAGACGGTTGACGCCGCGCCTTTCCGCCTTCTACTTTCATCACTCCAGACCGCCAACCGCAAACCCCGGTTGTGTCTCAGTTTGGCGTAGAGGCGGCTTTACGCCGCCATTTGGCGAGGTAAACTCGCCGCTACATGATCAAACTGAGGCACTACCCAAAGCCCGCCTTCCGGCTCCTTCCACGTGCTACAATAAGGGTACGGATTCCTCGCCAATGAGCCATAACCCAAATTCAACCGCTCGAAAAATCCTGGAAACCCCACAAGCCGTCGAGACGCTCGGGCAATTGAAGCGGGAGGGAAAGCGCATCGTTTTCACCAACGGCTGTTTCGATCTGATTCATCCCGGCCACACCCGGTATCTGGCCGAAGCGCGCAAGCTTGGCGACCGGCTGGTGGTGGCGGTGAACAGTGACCCGAGCGTCCGGGCGTTGAAGGGACCACAACGCCCGGTGTTTCCCCAGGCGGAGCGGGCGGAGATTCTGGCGGCGCTCGAGGCTGTGGATTACGTCACTTTTTTTGACGAGCCAACGCCCCGCCGTTTGATCGCCCAAATCGTCCCGGACGTTCTGGTGAAGGGAGCGGATTGGGGGCCTGACCAGATTGTGGGCCGCGAGGAAGTGGAGGCAGCCGGTGGCAAAGTGGTCTCCGTGCCGGTGGTCCAGGGCTATTCGACCACCGCCATCATCGAAGCTGTTCTTCAGGCAACCGGTTCAGACAAAAAATCGTAATGTCTTCAACTCCGTCTTTCCTGCAACCCGTCTTTGAACATCCCTCCTTTCGCTCCCTGATTCAAACGTTGCGGCAGGGCCGAGGAGAAGCGCCGACAGGCGTACCCAGCGGCTCTCTTCGCCCAAATGAGCGCACTCAAGGTCACGCGGCAGGAACAGCGTCATACGAGGCCAACGTTGGGGCCATCTCCACGATTGCGCCCAACCGGGGATTTCCAGTCGGGCAACCCGCGGCCTGCTCCCTTTCCGGGCTGACGCGCACGGCCAAGGCGATCGTTATTGCCGGGCTTGCCCACGAGTTGGGACACCCGCTGCTGGTGGTGACGTCGGACAATGAAGCTGCCGACCAAATCTCCCGCTCCGTGGAGGCCTTTCTAAACTGGCTCGAACCGGGGGCGGAGTCTTCCGTCCTGTCGCTGCCGGATTACGACTGCACTCCTTACGAAATGCGCTCGCCCCACGCTGAGATTGCGGAGCGGCGCGCCGTGACCTTATGGAAGGTGGGGGAAGGACGAAGCCGGGTCCTGGTGTCGCCGCTCACCGCGGCGCTAGGCCGGTTCAAGGACCCGTCGTACTACGCCTCGCTGGCATTGACGCTGAGGGTGGGCGATGAAGTGTCACTCGACGACCTGATCGACCATCTGGCGGCGGTGGGTTATGAACGGGGAGAACCGGTGGAATCTGCCGGAGGCTTTTCGGTGCGGGGCGGAATCCTGGACGTGTTTCCGCCCGAGGCAGAATGGCCCTACCGCATCGAGTTCTTTGGAGACATGATCGATTCGCTGCGCGAGTTTGACCCGGCCACACAGCGGTCCCGGAAGGCTGCGCCCACAGCGTCGCTGCTACCGCTGAGTGAGATCCGCACGTCACCACGGCTGTTCGAGTCCATTGTGAAGGCGCTTGCCCAGCGCCTTCCCGGCCACCATCATGACGACGGGCAAGCGCGAGGCGCGGCCTGGACGCCGGAATATTCGGGTAAATTTCCGGGATGGGAATTCTTTGTGCCCATGGCGGAGCCGCACCCCCAGACCATTTTTTCCCTTGCCAAGAACGCCGCCGTGGTCTGGGACGAGCCGCAAGGACTGCACGCGCAGGGCAAGAACACTTTCGAAGCCTGGCAGTCGGCCTATGGCGAACTTCAGGACATGGTGCCGCCCCGCCCCCGGCCGGAGGAGTTTTTGCTCGGCTGGGCGGAGTTCGAGAAAGCCTACCAGAGCTTGGTGCAGGTTGAGCTCAATGAGCTCGAAATCGTGGGGAGTGGAGAATCCAGCACGGCGCGGACCGCGAGAGACGGGAATGCGCCCCCGCCCATGACCGCGACCGAGCTGGTTGACTCGCTGCCCGATGAGGTGATTGCGGACCTTGAGGCCGATCTGGGTTTGAAGAGGCCGGGCAGAGGTGTGAGAAAGGCAAAGTTCCATGAGTCGCCGGCCCTGGAGCCTCCCACTGAGCCCAGCGAAGAGCCGGAGTTGGGAACCCGCGAAGCTCATGCCGGCGGGCTTGCGCAGGACATCGAGAAGGATGCCGGCGAAGCCCGTCCAGAGGAAATGCGAGCCTGGAGCGCACACGAAAGCGGGATGCCAGGCGCCGGCATGGCGGGAAAGATCACGGGCCGGTTCACCCTGATGTCCCGGCCTTCCCCACTGTTTCAAAGCGGAGTGAAAGCCTGGGTGGAGGAGGTTCGCACTCATATTTCGAATCAGGAAACGGTGATCGTGGCGCTCGCGGCTGGCGGCAAGGCCGAACGCATTCATGAGCTACTCCGCGATTACGGCATTCCCTTCATTGACGCCGCCGCTTCTCCGGGGAAAAGTCGGACGAGCGAAGATTTGGCCGGCGAATTATGCAGAGGCATTCTCCATATGGCGCGGGGGGATATCGAGCGCGGAGTGATCATCCCGGAAAGCCGGTTTGCGCTCTTCACAGACACCGACCTCTTCGGTGGAATCGCCTGGCGAAAGCCTGAGAGACAGCGCCAGACCTCCGCAGCCCGCTTCATCTCCGACCTCAGCGACCTCAAAATCGGCGATTACGTCGTGCATGTGGACCACGGCATCGCCCTCTATAACGGCCTGCGGCAGATTGATGTCGAAGGCCAGCGGCATGATTTCATGTTGCTGACTTATCAGGATGAAGCCAAGCTCTATGTTCCGCTGGAGCGGCTGGACCTGGTGGAGAAGTACCGATCCGGCAGCGCGCTGGAGGATGGACCGAGGCCGACGCTCGACCGGCTGGGCGGGACCGCGTGGGTCCGCACCAAGACGAAAGTTAAAAAAGCCCTGCGCGACATGGCCGATGAGTTGCT
This sequence comes from Terriglobia bacterium, assembly GCA_050745605.1. Classification (GTDB taxonomy): domain Bacteria; phylum Acidobacteriota; class Terriglobia; order UBA7540; family UBA7540; genus CALCEB01. The sequence continues at coordinate 6,713 of JBOGKI010000043.1, forward strand.
CCGACTCTATGCGGACAGAAAAGCGAGCGGTGGCGTAGCTTGCGGTCCCGATACGCCGTGGCAAAAAGAATTCGAAGAAACCTTTGAATTCGAGGAGACGCCGGACCAGCTCACGGCCATCGAGGCGATCAAGAGAGACCTCGAAAGCGCGGAGCCCATGGACCGGTTGCTGTGCGGCGACGTGGGCTACGGCAAGACCGAGCTGGCCATGCGGTCAGCCTTCAAAGTGGTTCAGGAGGGCCGGCAAGTCGCCGTGCTGGCGCCCACCACGGTGCTGGCGTTTCAGCACTACAACACTTTCCGCCGCCGCATGGCAGCCTTTCCCGTGCGCATCGAACTGGTCAGCCGCTTCCGCTCGCCGGCGGAGCAGAAGCGCACCCTGGCGGAGACTCGCGAGGGCAGCGTGGACATCCTGATCGGAACGCACCGGCTGTTCTCCAAGGATGTTGGCTTTCGGGAGCTGGGGCTGCTGATTGTTGACGAAGAGCAACGCTTCGGGGTGGCGGCCAAAGAGAAATTGAAGAAATTCAAGGCCAACGTGGACGTGCTCACGCTGACGGCCACCCCCATCCCACGCACTCTCCACATGTCTCTCGGCGGGCTTCGCGATCTCTCTTTGATTGAAACGCCTCCGCGCGGACGGCTCGCCATCCAAACCACGGTGACTCCGTTCAACCCGGGCTTGCTCCAGGCTGCGATCCTGCACGAGCTGGAGCGCGAAGGCCAGGTCTACTTTGTGCACAACCGCATTGAATCGATTTTCAGCATGGCTGCCGTCGTCAACCGGCTCGTCCCCACCGCCCGGCTGGCCGTGGCGCACGGGCAAATGGGCGAAGGGCAACTGGAAAAGGTCATGATGAAGTTCATCCGCGATGAGTATGATGTGCTGGTCTCCACGGCGATCGTAGAGAACGGCCTGGATATTCCGAGAGCCAACACCATCATCGTGAACCGGGCCGACCGCTTCGGGCTGGCGGACCTCTACCAGTTGCGCGGACGGGTGGGAAGATCGGACAAGCGGGCCTATGCGTATTTTCTAGCGCCGGCGGAGGATGCGCTGACGCCGCTCGCCCGCCGCCGGCTCGCCGCTCTGAAGGAGTTTTCCGATCTCGGCTCCGGCTTCCGGCTAGCGGCGCTGGACCTGGAGCTGCGCGGCGCCGGCAATCTGCTCGGCGCTGAACAATCCGGCCACTTGAATTCCGTCGGCATTGACCTTTACCTCAAGCTGCTGGAACAGGGCGTTGAGGAAGCTAAAGGCATGGCGCCGAAACCGGAGCTGCGCGTGACGCTGAAGCTGGGCGTGGACATCAAGATTCCCGAATCTTATATTCCCGACGAGAGTCAGCGCCTGCGGATGTATAAGCGCATCTCAGCGATTGCCAGTCCGGAAGCCCGCGTCGAGCTGCAGACCGAGCTGGCGGACCGCTTCGGCATCCTGCCGGAATCGGTTTCAAACCTCCTGGACTATGCTCTGCTCAAGTCCAGCGCGGAGGAGATGCTGGTGGAAGCGATTGAGCGCAAGACCGGCGAAATCTGGCTGCGCTTTCACCCGGAGGCGCCCGTCCGTCCCGAGGACCTGAAGAGATTCTTGAGCCGCCATGGGGGCTCGAGCTTCCGCCCGGATGGAACGCTCCGCATGAAGCTTCCGCCCGTCCAGGAAGCGTTCATCAGCCAAATCCGAAACAGCTTGCAGGAGTTGCGGGCCGCGAATTAGAATCAAGTGGCGTGGACTTTTCGAGGGTTCACGTGGGAAAGAAAGGTAAGAAATGAAAGGGAAAGTTCGGCATTTTCTGTCGGCGCTGGCGGCGGTGTGCATTGTCGCCAGCCCGGCGCTCGCCTCACGCCAGATTATCGAGCGAATTATCGCGCGCGTGAACAATGAAATCATCACCATGCGCCAGTACGACCAACAGCGGGACAAACTCCGCGAGCAACTGGCGCAGCAATACTCCGGCCCCGAGCTCGACGAACAGCTCAAGGAGCAGAGCAAGAACCTGCTGCGCGACCTGATCGATCAGGATCTGATGGTGGAGAAGGCGAAGGACCTGGATATCAATGTGGACACCGAAGTGGTGAAGCGTCTGGATCAGATTCGAGCGCAAATGAATTTGGCCACAATCAACGATCTCGAAAAAGAAGTGGAAAAGCAGGGGATCATCTGGGAGGACTTTCAGCAAAACATCCGCCGCAACCTGCTGATGCAACGCGTGATCGAACGCGAGGTGGGCTCGCGCATCATCATCACCGATGCCGAGGCGCGGAAGTATTTCGTGGAGCACCAGAAACAATTCGTTTCGCCGGGCGGTGTGCGCCTGGCTGAAATTCTGGTCGCGGCTGACAAGCATCCTCCTGCCCAAGCCGAGAAACTGGCGCACGAGGCTCTGGCGGCGATCAAGGCAGGAGGCAAGTGGGAAGACCTCGTTAAGAAATATTCCGATGATCCCAGCGCGCAAAACGGCGGAGACGTTGGCTTCTTCAAAGACGGCACGTTGCTGCCAGACATTACCGATGCGATCAAAAACGTTGATGTGAGTTATACCTCCGGTATCGTCCATACGAAGTATGGGTACATGATCGTCAAGGTGCTTGAGCGGCGCAGCCCGGGAGTTCCCAGATTTGAAGAGGTGCGGACGGATGTGGAAAACGCCCTTTATCAATCCCAAATGCAACCCGCGCTCCGCCAATATCTTTACACGCTCCGGCAGGAAAGCTACATCTTCCTGGCGCCCGGCTACATTGACACCGGTTCTGAACCACCTAACAAGACGGAGCTTGCCCAAGGCCGGAAATGAAATCCCAATACGTCGCGGCCCTTGACGCGGGAGCACGGGTTGACACCAGTTTTCTGGTGCAAAGCAAGGAACGGAAAATCGCCCGGAACGGCAGCCCCTACCTGGACCTGGTCCTCCGCGATTCGACCGGGAGCCTACGCGCCAAGCTCTGGGATTGTGACCGCGTTGGCCTGGATTTTGAGCAGGACGATGTCGTCTGCGTTGCCGGGTCTCTCGAAATCTATCAGGGTACGCCCCAGCTTACGGTTCGCAAGATTGCCCGGCTTGCCATCGGGCCGTTGGATCTGATCGATTACCTACCCAGGACTCGCCACGATCCTGACCAGATGTTTTCGCAACTGCTCGACCGGATCCGGCAGTTGCCTGAAACCCCTCTGCAGGAGCTTCTTTTGTCCATCTTCACGGACCCGGAAGTCGCCGCGAGATACAAGCTTGCGCCGGCGGCGATTGTCATGCACCACGCCTTTCTTGGAGGCCTGCTAGAGCACGTCACATCACTACTGGACCTTGCGGATAAGGTCTGCGAGCACTACACGTGGTTGGACCGCTCTTTGATCTTCGCCGGGCTTCTGTTACATGACCTGGGCAAGGTCGAGGAAATCGCCTTTGACCGCAGTTTCCGGTATACCACTCGGGGCCAACTGCTGGGGCACATCACCATCGGAATTGAAATGATTCAGGAGAAGATCAGGAATCTGCCGGACTTTCCTCCGCAGCTTCGAGACAAGATCCTCCATTTAGTTCTGTCTCATCACGGCAAGACGGAGTTCGGATCTCCCAAAGAACCAGTGTTCCCGGAAGCCCTGGTGGTCCATTATCTGGACGACTTGGATTCCAAACTTGAAAGTATGCGTGAGCAATACGAGACGGACAAGGACAGGCAAGGAGACTGGACCAGCCGCAGCCGGGCTCTTGGCCGCGAGCTTCTGAAAGTGGCTCCGCAGGAGGGCTGCCATGAGGGTCTCTCCGCCCCAGCCACGGCAGTGCATCAACGCCCAAGCGACTCGCCCATCGACCATGCCGAGGAAAAGCCGTAGCCACCAGTTCGATCTTCCGTCGCTGGAACTTGAATGCATGAAGGCTTTGTGGTCGCTCGGCCAGGCCACGGTCCACCAGATTCGGTCTGAGATCGAACCCCGGCGCGTGCTTGCCTATACCACGGTCATGACGGTGATGGATCGCCTCGCGCACAAGGGGGTTGCCAACCGCGAAAAACGAGGGCGAAGACACGTCTACCACGCAGCCATTACCGAACAAGCTGTCAGAAACAGGGCTGTGGACAAGCTGGTTGACAATTTTTTTGAAGGATCGCCGAAAAAGCTTCTCGAATATCTGAACGCGCCCTCCGACGGAGGGCATGGCCGCGATAGTCTCGCGCAGGTTTCTGATCGTGAAATCCGCGAATCAACTCGGAAGCCGGCCGCTTCTGTCGATGAAGGTATCGACCCGAGTCTGCTTTGACCGGCGACCCTAGATTCCCAGCCGGGAATGCGCACAGGATCCTTCACCTGACCAGGGCGGTTAAAGAGCCGTCAGCCGCGCCTTCCTATCACCCAGGCGGACTCTACCTCATATGAGTGAGATACTCCCGGATCCCGTGCTCCTCCAGGACTCGATCCAGAAGATCATCCCCCACCGTTACCCCTTTCTGCTGATCGATCGCGTCACTGAATTCAGCCAGGGGAGGAAAATCCGGGGCATCAAGAACTTCACGATGACGGAAAGATTCCTTCAGGGATTTCAGCCGGCGGCCCTGATGGTGCCCTGCAGCATCCTTCTGGAGATGGTGACGCAGCTTGGCGCCATTCTGGTGCTGGAGCGGCCGGAAATGGAAGGCAAAATCGCAGTGATTCTTCAGATTCCTTCTGCAATGATGCACCATCCGGTGATGGCTGGAGAATCCGTTGTGGCGGAGGCTGAGATGCTGAAACTGCGGGAAACCTTCGGCGAATTGCGGGGCATGATCTATCGTGACCGCCAACTGGTTGCGGAGGGGCAGATGCGCTTCGCCATTGCCAGTGCGGAAGGACTTCTCCCTCGGGTTTCCTGACGCTGAAATCGACACCGTGCTGGCTGACGCGAACGCGATACGTTCCGCTGCATCGCGTCGCGGCGGCGCTCGGTGAGCGCTGTCCAGAGCGGCGGTCCCCGCCAGGGTAAACTCCGAGCGCTGCCACCGCAATCATCGTCTCCAGGCCGCGGCCGCCACTTGAATTTTCCGGCTCCTTGCTGGGAGAATGAACCCATGCCCTTGGAGGAACTCAAAATCCGCCATGTCGTGATCCGCCCGACTCACATCCTTGCCCCCATGGCCGGCATCACGGACACTGTGTTCCGCCGCTTCATTAAACAACTTGGCGGATGCGGCCTCATCATGACCGAGTTTGTTTCGAGCGAAGGCATGCTGCGGCAAAACCTCAAATCGCAGCGGTTTCTTCATTACAAAGAAGAGGAACGGCCTATCACTGCGCAAATCTTCGGCTCGGACCCGGAGCATCTTGCCGAGGCGGCGCGCATGATTGAGGACTTGGGTTTTGATATTATTGACCTGAACCTCGGTTGTCCCGCCAAGAAGGTCGTGAAGTGCGGAGGGTCCGGTTTGCTGAGAGATCTTCCGCTGTTGGAAAGGATTTTCACGCAAATCCGCAAAGCGGTTTCAATTCCCTTCACCGTCAAGATGCGGTCGGGATGGAGTGACGAAGAAATCGTCGCCGTTCCGGTGGCGCGGCTTGCCGAAAATTGCGGCGTGGAGGCTGTGGCCGTGCATGCGCGCACCCGTATTCAGGGATACAGCGGACGCGCCAACTGGGAGATCATCCGGGAGGTTAAGGCCAGCGTCAAGATTCCAGTCATTGGCAATGGGGATGTGATGACTCCGCCCAACGCTTGGGCGCTTCGGGAGGAAACCCAGTGTGACGCCGTGATGATCGGCCGCGCCGCGCCGTCCAACCCATGGATTTTCCGGCAAATGATGGAGTTTTCCGCGACGGGCGCTTACGCCGAGCCTACTGATCTTGACCGCTACAACCTGATCCGTTCCTACTATGCGATGCTGGTCGAGGAAGACATGCCTGGGGCCATCGGCAAGATGAAGCAGTTCGCAAGCTGGTTTACACACGGTGTGCGCAACGGGGCTGAACTTCGCCGCCAGGTGCAAAGCGCCGGCAATAGCCGCGAAGTGCTGGATCGCGTCGATGAGTTCTTCAGCCGGAACCAGGTCGCGCTGGAGGCTGAAGGCGAAATGGCCATACGCAAAGCCTGAAGAACCGGTGTGGCCGCTGCATCTGTAGCCGCCGCGTCCCACCACCGAAAGTACTGACAATCAAGACCGGTGGTGGCGATGCCGCCGCTACAGCGCGAAATCGTAGTGGTCACTCTTCCCCCGAGTCCCGAGCAACCTCAAAGGGACCGCTCTTGCCGCCTTCCCCTTACTCCTGCATTTCCTTTTCTGCCTGCCACCGGCGGTACGCTTCACTCTTTGAAATACCCATCGCCCGCGCCACCACCTTCAAGGCCGCGTGATCGTCGAGGCTGCGTTCCCTCTTCAGCCGTTCAACCTCGCCACGAATAGAAGCTGCTGAAGTGACCTCCGCGACGGTATCATGAGCGGGATCGCGCGGCCCCACCAGTACCGTGAATTCTCCCTTAATATTCTTTGCTGCCAGCCGGGCGGCGAGTTCTGCGGCCGTTCCCTTCAGAAACTCTTCGTGAATCTTCGTCACTTCCCGGGCCAGAACCACGGGGCGGTTCGCTAACACTTTCTCGACGTCTTCCAGCATTTCCAGAATCCGGTGCGGAGCTTCATAAAACACCTGCGTGCCAGGAACCTCCTTGAGGCCCCGCAGCGCCTTCTGGCGGGCGACACTCTTCACAGGGAGGAAACCTGCGAAATGGAAACGATCCACCGGCAGGCCGGCAGCACTCAAAGCTGCCACGAACGCGCAGGGCCCCGGCACGGGGACGACGGGAAAATTGTGGCGGATGGCAAGTTTCACCAAGCGGTAACCAGGGTCGGATACGATCGGCATGCCGGCGTCAGAAACCAACGCAATCTGGTTCCCCTCTTCGAGACGCAGGATGAGTTCCGGGGCGCGCGTCATCTCATTGTGTTGGTGATAGCTGAGGGTGGGAGTGGCGATTCCATAATGGTCAAGCAGCCTCTGTGTCCGGCGCGTGTCCTCACAAGCAATGACGTCGACCTGCTTTAGGGTCTCAACCGCCCGGAAGGTGATGTCTGCAAGGTTGCCGATGGGCGTCCCCACCACATACAGTTTTCCGCCCCTCGACCGGCCAGCCGCTTGATTCGAATTTGAAGTCTCAACTGCCATTTTCGGCTTCATTCATGCTCCCGGAAGCTGCTCCCAACGCAGTGTATCAGGCCCGGGAGTTCGAAGCAATTGCGCCTTGAGGTGCGCCAGGGCCTCTGAGGTGTTACACCACAAGAGGCGGCGCTTACGGGCTGGCAGTCTCACGACGGATTCAGGCCGACGCGATGCCGGCCGGCGCGCCGCTAAGTGGGTGCGCGACATAGAAGTTAGGAGCGCAGAAGGCGAATGTGGCCCCGCGAGGGGGCCCGCCCATGAATAGCCGTAGGTGCAACCTACGGACAAGAAACGGCTAAAACCCATGAACCCCGGAGGGGTTGACCGGGGCCCGGGTCCGGCCCCTCCAGGGCCGACACGGTTTCTTTGCATCGCCATCCCCCTCCGTAGGTTGCACCTACGGCTGGCTACCCACGGTGTCCCGCTTCGCGGGACCGCTGCGGTCACTGGACCTGATGTACCCGCTACGCACG
>JBOGKI010000044.1:0-14157 GCA_050745605.1 Terriglobia bacterium
GACGCGGACCGCAAAAGCGGCGGTCCGCGCTACCCGCTAGGAATGACACGGTTGCGGAACGTTTTTCAACAAACGGGTAAAGCGACTCTTCAGTTGGTCTCGCCCGAGCTTTCGCCAACCCGCACCAATTCGATGCGGGTTTTCCCGTCTTCTTCGTGCAAGGCCACAATCCGTTCCAGGTTACCGTGCTTGATCTCAAACACCATCTTGCCCTCGGAGTTTCTCTCCGTGAACTTCGTCACCTCGCCACTCAGCCGGTGGTTGTAGAAGTCTCGAACCTTTTCAAGGGGGTCTGAGGTTTCGAACTTACCGGCGACCACTCCAACGTGTTCGTGTCCCGGCACCCCGATGCTGACCGCCGCTGAATCGTCCTTATCCACTGGTGTCGCGCCGGGGTAGATGGGCAAGCCCAGGCGAGCTTCCGTGATCCCCACATCCTTGCGAACTTCTACATTCCCCGCCGGCGTTTGGATGGAGACTTCCTTTTTCCCGTTCAGCCCATCGGAAACGCTCACGTGGACATTATGGGAGATCACGCGCAGTCCCATCCAGACGGCAAAAATTGCGCCGGCAACGATGATCCCAAGGATCAGAACCACGATCAGGACGATGTTGGTTCCCGACCGGGGCGGCACGGGCGGCATCGGCGGCGCGGGAGGCCGAGGCGGTTGAGGCGGCATTGACATGGCAGGCTCCTTGAAACAGAATCCCTTCCCAGAACGCGCCGATAGTGAAGGCGCCGTTGAAAGGGGTTGACGCGAGGCCCAGGAATTCACCCGGCCCTCACCAGAAGTTACGATTCCCCGGACTGTTTTGTTCCGGCTCGGGTGGCTTCTGTCTACAGCAGCCGTACGGTGGCGTCCGGGCTGCGAGAGAGGTAGATGGAATCAATAAACCGGACGGAGCGGGCGCTGTTGGTCATCACCAGGGACTGAGTGCGCGCGCCCTCGCCGAAAAACCTCACACCACGCAACAGGCTTCCATCCGTCACTCCCGTGGCAGCGAAGATGATCTCCTTGCCGGGGGCCAGTTCAGCGGTTGTGTAAATCTTCTTCAAGTCCTTGACGCCCATGGACTTCAGCCGCTCCGCCTGTTGCTCATCCTTCACCACCAAGCGCGCCAGGATTTCGCCGTTCAGGCAGCGAAGTGCTGCCGCCGTCAACACGCCTTCCGGCGCGCCGCCAATCCCCATCACTGCATGGACGCCGGTCCCGACCACTGCCGCGGCGATACCGGCTGAAAGATCGCCATCCTGGATCAGCCTGATGCGCGCCCCCGCTTCGCGGATTTCCTGGATCAGGTTCGCGTGGCGCGGCCTGTCCAGAACCACGACCACTAGATCCTGGATGTCGCGGTCCAGACGCCGGGCGATCGCCCGGAGGTTCTCCTTCACCGGCGCGTCAAGCTCCACGGCTCCTCGCGCCGCAGGCTCCACCACCAGCTTTTCCATGTAACAGTCCGGCGCGTGCAACAAACCACCGCTTTCTGAGGCAGCTAGCACGGTGATGGCCCCCGCCACACCCTGCGAGCAGAGGTTAGTCCCTTCCAGCGGATCGACGGCGATATCAATTCCGGGCAGCGTCTCGTTGTACTCCTTTTGCAGCCCCACTTTTTCGCCGATGTAAAGCATCGGCGCTTGGTCCCGCTCGCCCTCGCCAATCACCACCGTCCCGGCCAAGGGTACGGTGTCCAGCACCCGCCGCATCGCTTCCACTGCGGCCTGGTCGGAAAGCTTGCCGTCACCCCGCCCCATGGTGCGAGCCGCCGCCATCGCTGCTTCTTCGACCACCCGCACGAATTCCAAAGCCAGCTCAGCTTCCATGTTGCCCCCTTGCGCAGTCGCGCCCGTCAACCGCCCAGAAAATGCGCCTGCCATTCTAACCCATTCCTGGCAGTACCCAAAACGGCAGTCCGGACCTGGTAGCGTTGAAAAAATAAACAGCCTCACGCCAAGACGCTAAGCTGTCAAGAAGCGTAAAGAAGAACTCTTTCATTTACTTTGCGTCTTCGCGGGAGAGTCCTTTGCTGCTCGAACCACTATCTTCACATCTTCTGAGGCAAGCGAGGGGTCCGTCCTTCCGCCGTTACATTTCCCGAGTTTTAACGCAGCCCTGGCGCATCGGCACGGGCATTTGCCTGAGACCCGAACATTCAGTATAGTACTGGAGGTGTCAATGGCTGATGCCTTGAAGAGGTAGAACTGCCCGCAGGCGCCCCGGGCCGCCCGCCGAAGGATTCGCAGCACTTTCTAAGGGCTCATCGAACACGAAAGGATAGAGATGTTTGACAACCTGCGCGGAGATGTCGCGCGAGTCAGGGATATTAGTCTCCAGCGAGGTTGGTTCCAGCGCTTTGCTCTGACGCGAACGCTGCGGGCCTTCTTCCACGTTGGATTTCCGCCGATTGTCGCCTACCGCTTCGGCCACTGGGTGGAGAAAAAGGTTCGAATCCCTGTAGTGCGCCAAGTGTTGTGGATCGTCGCCAACATCTTTCGGCGTCTTACCGCGATCATGACAGGTGTATATATCATCCAGAGGGCCGAGATTGGTCCGGGCCTGATCATCCACACGTGGTATGGCGTCTTTATTGGTGCCGCGAAGATTGGCCGCAACCTAACCGTTGGAACGGGCGTTCTGGTGAGCAACGGCGTGATCAGCATTGGAGACGACGTATGGCTGGGGCCAGGTTGTAAGATCATGGCCGGCGTGAAGATTGGTAACAACGTTGTGGTCATGCCCAACAGCCTCGTGCTGACCGATGTACCGGACGACACGACCATTGTCGGTGTGCCCGCCCGCATCAAGTTGCGCGGAGGCAGGCCGCAGCGGCAGGCATCACCACCGGTTCAGGGAAGCCAAGGTGCAAAGCGCGACGGGAAAGCCTGAGCGCACAACTTGTTGAAAGCAAACGATGACACAATGGGCTTTAAAGAGCGGATTGCGGCAGGGCGCCGGTGTCTCGTGTCCAAGCCGGGAGTGCCGCGCGGAAGAGCTCCAGTCCATAATGGCTACACCACGCGGATCGGTCCACTAAACACGGCCTAAATGACAGAGTTCGAAAAACCCGAGCTCTGCGCCACCCTGGGAGCGACGAAAGCTCTGCCAGTGGTGTGAGAAGCATTTGGGCTTAAAGCGGCGGACGCAGGGTGGCGTCTCCTTCAGTTGGCAGGACGCTGAGCAGGGCAAAGAGCCGGGGCGAACCGCGTGGGCCCTGTTTCCAAAGGACACAAAATACGTTGCGCCCAGCCAGTCCAGCTTCATGGTGAATTATCGCGTGGATGATTTGGACGCCTTGCTCACTGTCCTGAAAGAAGAAGGTGTTGAGACCGATGAACACCGTGAAGATTATGATTATGGCCGCTTCGCCTGGATCATGGACCCGGAAGGCAACCGCATTGAGCTTTGGGAACGGCCAAAGAGCGGGCGCTAGTGGGGTAGCGCGGCCAAAAGCGCGCACGGGAGGCCGGAAAGTTACAGAGTTCTCCCTGCGTCTCCGCCCTTTGCCTCTTGGCTGCGGCTGCGCTACTGGCTATTCACGAGAGGCAGGCCGCTTATTGGCTGTGTCTAATAATTGGGGACGACGCTTGCAGTTTTGCTATAATGACGGCCCCCCGAACGGGACGGGCGCTCATGCCAAGCTTTGCGGTGTCCCTTCGCCGCGTTCTCGTGGTCCAGATTGTAGTTGGCTGCCTTTTCGCCGGCCGCGCGGCGCGCAGCGAGGACGTGACGCTCGAAGTGCAGCCGGCGACGATTGCCGTCTCACCCTGGTATCAGCAGGTGGAAGCGTGCGTCGTGCTGAAGAATGCTTCCAACTCCGCCCTCCTGAAACCCAAACTCACGTTCTTCAGCAACGATGGCTTTCAGGTGGAGGTCGGCAGGGGATCCCGGGACAGCCTCCGCGTGGGCGAATCTGTTGCCTGGCCCGTGCGAGTCACCCACATCGAAAGCGCCCGGGTACCGGGGACGGTCCAGTTCGAGGCGAGCTTCACGGCCGCCTCCTCGGGCGCCGGGCAGCACGCTTTCGCAACTCTGAGTGTCGCCGCCGCGGCGGATGCAGCCCAACCAAAACCCGTCGAGATATCGCTTGAGGGGACGTTTGACGCCATCGCCCAGCACCGGCCCGGCGTGGGATATCTGCTCGTCACCAACAGTCTCGATGTGCCAGTCACCGTCACCGGCGTGCGGGTGCAGAAGCCGGAAAGCATTCAGACCGATTCTCCCCAGAAGTTCGCTCCGATCATCGTCCCCGCCCATTCCACAGGCGAGACGGGAATCACGCTCGAGGCCGCGAGCAGGCTCACGCCGGGAACTTACGTCGTGCTGCTGGATGTCTCGATGGAATGGGACCGCGACGGACACCACGAGTCGCGCCATCTCATGGTCAGCAAGCCGGTGAGCGTCGGCATCTTCTTTGAATCCGACCTGCTCAAACTGCTGGGAGTGCCCTCCTTCCTGCTGCTGCCCGGTTGCCTGTTTCTCTTCACCATGCAGTTGCTGGTTACGCTGGGAGTGCTGGGCGTCAAGGACGTCTCGCGTTTACCGCAATTGCCGGTGACTGCGCCGGGGTTCTGGATCATCGCCGTCACCTTCTCGGCCCTGTTTGCCTATTTCTACAACTTGGCGACAGGAATAAATTACCTGGACCGCTACGGCGTGGACGACCTGCGCAATGCCTGGCTCTGGAGCATCGTCATCGGGGTGGCCTTTTACCTGCTCGCCGGACTGATCACCAAAAAGTGGCGCGAGGCCCGGGTTCCCACCACGCAGGACGAGCCGATTGCCATGCTGCGAAAAATGTCCAAGCATGGAGTCGGCCTGGAAGTGGTTCCGGTCAAGTACCTGCTGAACAAGGAAGAACTGCACGGCTATCCGGCCGAACGCATGGAGGATGATCAGACACTCTTGTGGGTCGTGCCGAAAATCACGGTCGCTTGGGAGGACTCGGCGGAGGCTGAGAAGGCGCAAGACGCTTTCGAGCAGCAGGTGAACGCCCGCAAGAAGCTGCACGAACTTGCCGACACCCTTGAGAGAGCTGTCCGCGAGAAGCAGGCGAGCGTTTCATGGTCGGCGGTGCTGGGCGCGGTTGCGCATCCTTACCATCTCAAGGTGGAAACCATTACGGGGTATTCAGCGCCGGAGGTGATTGTGGACAGCACGTAGGATGCCGGGAACAACCCGGAGGCCGCTCCCGGCTTTTTTTGCTTGGGAATGCTGGGAGCGACTTTCGCCGCTCCCAGCGGGCTCTACTGAGCGAGGCGTCAGCCAGCGGTATGAGCCGCCCTGAACGCCAACGGAAATAGTCAGTGAGATGGTAACCCGGCGGAACAAGGAAGTCAAATGAGATGAAGATCACGGAGCTCAGGTTGAGTTTCATCCAGGTCGAATGCCTCAGTGAGCCGCTCGGAGCGCTGGCGAGGCCTGATATCCCTCTTCGTTTTCTGCTCAGCGGACCTGAGTACCAGCAGCAGTTCGTTGCCGCCATCGCCGGCCAGGGACCGTGCCAGCCGCCCTGGCGCGAGGGATACGGAAAACTTTTCTGGAAGTACTACATTCAGAAGAAGCCGGCGGGGTCGAAAGACCTGTGGCGCGCTCTGGCGCCGCTAAAATATGAACTCGGGGATGTAATCGCGGCAGACTGGCTCCCCGGTAAGGCTACAGCGCGAGCCTACTTGTACCCCTGGGGCATCGGGCTGGTCGTGGACGTCGCCGCCTCCGGTTCGCTGACGCTGGATGAAGCCGTCAAGCTCGCCTTTCAGGTAAAGCTGCAAAACAAGTACAGCACCAGCATCGGCGGCGCCGGGCGTCCAGTGGCGCTGGACGGACTGTTCGAGGTCATGCTGAGCGCCATCCGCGCCAAGGTCTACGGGGACACCGTCTCTGCTGGACAAGGCGGGGCGATGTTCTCCATCGTCACCGTTATTGACGCGTCGGAGGCAGACGCTGCTCAGCCGCCTCCAGAAGGCCTCGATCTGCACAAGGCGATGGACGGATTGGTCCGCTGGAACAAGGACTGGAACACCACGACGCCCGTGAAGTTAGCTGATAGCAAGATCGAAACCAAGCAGGCGCCGCCCAGCCACGTGCTTTACGGCGGCCGCCGCGGACGGTTTGTGTGGTTCCCCGGCAGCTTCCGCTCGGCCGCGAACTCTGAACATACGCTGACTTGCTATCACCAGAACTTGACGGTGGGCTCGCTCCAAACTGAGAGCCTATGCCGGTTGGCGAAAGATGCTGCTGACCGGCTGGCCGCCAACCCGTCGCTCGCCAGCGCCTCCGTAGCCTACCGAAATTGCGCCCAACTCGCCGCCGGCCTGCTGGGCCGCTTGTACGGCGGCACGTTCGACACCTATCGCTCGCACAGCTTGCGCGATCAAATCGACAAGGTGTACAAAGCCGAGATCAACGCGGTTCGCGATTACTTCAACAAAATGCCGCCCCTCAAGCCCTGAGCCCGCTGCGCCCACCTTATCCCGCAAGCTTTTCGACCTGTACTCGGTACCGGCTGAGCAGGCCGCCGGTGGCATGCTCCACCTCATTCACTGCAATCTGATAATTGATTTCTGACTGCACAAGGCTCTGTTCGGCGCTCGCCAGCTCCGTCTGCGCCTCCAAAACGAAGAAGATCGTCTCCGTGCCCAACTCGTACTTCCGCTGCTCGGCCTGAAGGGTCTTGTGGGCAAGGTCCAGGGCAACCTTGGCGGCGGACATGGAAAGCTTTGCCTCCTCCAGGTCGTGGACGGAGTTGCGAACGTCGAGATCGATGGTCTGACCCGCCTGCCGTTCGGCATAGAGATCCCTGCGGCGGTTGACCCTGGCGCTTCCCAGCGCCGCCTGGCCGGCGTGGTTGCGGATGGGGAGGGTGAGCGTGAGGGTGAAGCCATAAGTAGGATTATCGAGACCGAAGATCTGATTCAGAGAATGACCGAATCCCGTCTGGGAAATGACAGTCGGTGGAGTTGAAGGGCCCAGCAGATCGCCGGCCAAGCCGTTGGAGGCGTAAAGACCGGAAAGGATCAGGCTCGGCTGCACGCTATTTTCGGCCAAGCGAATGCTCGCTTCGTCGCCGAGCAACTGCTGGCGGGCGGCTTCCAACTCCGGGCGGTTCTCTTCGGCCTCTTCCAAGGCGGTGGGAAGATCCAGGGCATAAAGCGGGCCGTGAGGCTCCGGGTCGTCGATCAAGTCGAGGTCGAGAGCCTGAACATAGGGATCGAGATCGGCGCCGAGTGTCTGCCGCAGGCGGTCCTCCACCTGATCCAGAGCATATTCCCCCTGAATCACTGCCACCCGCCGTTGCGCCACCTCCGACTCCGACCGGTAAATATCGAGTGGCGGCAGGGCGCCGAGCTCCAGCGCCCGCTTGTTCTGGTCGTAGGTCTTCTGAGCGAGATCGAGCGACTCCTGAAGTACTTTCAAAGATTCCCGCGCCTGGACGACCTGCCAGTACTGCTCGACAGCTTGAAGAATAATGTCGTTCACCTGGCCCTCGAATTGCGCTCGAGTTTGATTTAGGCCGCGTTGCGCGATGATGATCGGCGCGCGGTTGGCGAACAGGCCTCGCCCTTTAAGCAAGGGTTGGCTCACGGAAATCTGCAGCGTGGAAGAAAGGGCGGGATTGTAGAAGAAGAAGGAGCTATTCGTGGAATACTTGTTTCCAAAGAATTGAACTTGATAATTGGTGCCGGTCTCGAGTGTTTGGGAATAGCCGAGGGTGGTGGTCTGACTCAATTCGCTGAGCGTGGGAGCGCCGGAAAGTTGCGTATAGCTGGGACTGATGTTGCGGCTGGTCGAAAAACTGTCGGTGGATAACGGATCGAAAGGCGTATAGGCGCTCATCACATTGTACTTGGCGCTATCGATCGACTGGCGGTCCACAAAAACGCCCGTATTATTTTCCAGGGCAAGCCGGATGGCGTCATCCAGCGTGAGGGTAAGCTTTCCGCTGACGATGTAATCGTGCAGGCCGGTGGGCGCGTGAGGGTTTGGCGTGAGGGGTTGTTGCTTAAACGTCCGCCGGAAATAACCGGGAGTAGGAAAGGTCTGGGCGTTGACGGGGACGAGCGCGGCAAATAAATACATCGCCGAAACCAGAAGGAGTGTAAAGCCGGAAGATGTACGCTTCCGTTCCATCCAGAGCGTCGTGTCGCGCCCCCGAAATAAGCGCACCGATACCCTGGGGGTGGCGCACCCACGGCGTCGTGTGCCCTGGGTGCGATTTTCGGTGGCCACACCCATTGCAGAAGCCGCGCGGTATGGGCCACCCCGGGCCAAAACATTGCCTGCTTTATTTTCGGACACTGGCGTAGCGGCCATAAGCATTCGACCTCCGCGGGAATTCCAAAGGGGCAGATGAGCCGGGGTTGAAACGCTTACTCGTACCGGATGGCTTCCACCGGGTCGAGCCGCGCCGCCTTCGACGCGGGATAGGTTCCGAAAATCAAACCCACCGAAACGGAGACGGCAAAAGCCAGCACGATGGAGGACAGCGTGACGATGGTGGACCAGCCGGCGAACAAGGCGATGAGCCGCGACATCCCGAACCCGAAGACGATGCCGATGAGTCCTCCGGCCACCGAGATGAGCGTCGCCTCAATCAGAAACTGGTGGAGGATATCCGAGCGGCGCGCGCCCACCGCGCGACGCACGCCAATTTCGCGGGTGCGCTCCAGGATACCCGCCAGCATGATGTTCATGATGCCGATTCCGCCCACCACCAGCGAAATGGAGGCAATCGCCACCATCACCACGTTGAAAAGCCGTTTGGTGCGCTGTTGCTGAGAGAGGAGCGCCGCGGGCACGATCAGGCTGAAGTCGTTCGCATGATGATGCGAAGCATCCAGAATGCTCTCCACCACCTGCGCCGCGCTGGCGCTATCGATGCCCGGTTTGAGCTGCAGATAGATGCCGTCAATCTCGTCCTTGTAGCCGCTGGTGCTGTTCTCGAGCCGCAGCAATGCGGACGTCACCGGAACGTAAATCAGATTATTCAGGTCTTGAGCCGGAATTCCGGCGGTCGGGGTGCTCAGAGAAAGTTGCGGTCCCGCAACCCCGATCACGTGCAACCACTGATCATTCACTTTTACGTATTGGCCCACGGCCGGTTGGGCGCCGAAAAGGCTGGCGCGCGCGCCTTGGCCGAGTACGCAAACCGGCGCCGCCGAGGCGCTTTCACCGCCGTCGAAAAATCGCCCGGTCACAGTACGCAAGTTCTCAATTTGCGGATAGGAAGGGTTCACGCCGTAGACCACCGGCATGGCCTGGCGCGGCTTGGGAAGCATTTTTGCCGGTCTGAATCGCTTGCGGGGGGTTGCCGCCGCGATGCCGGCGACCGTGGCCTGGATCACGCGCAGGTCTTGCAGCGTGAGTCCGGGTGAAACCCGGCGGCGCTGTTGAAAAGCCTCCCAGCTCGAGACCTGGTGCGCTTCGACAATCAGATTGCGGACGCCCATCTGCTCGATGAACGACATCAGTTGTTGCTGCGCCCCGGCGCCAATCGAGAGCATGGAGACCACCGCCGCCACGCCGAAGATCATGCCGAGCATCGTGAGCAGCGTGCGGAGCTTATGCGCCCGCAGGTTATCGAAACCGAGACGCACATCCGGCAGGAACGCCTGGCCGGTCCACTGACGGGCGGGAAGAACTAGGGGAGTGGCCTGGCTCATGGCGCACCGCCTCCCGTGACCGGGGACGGAGACGAGGCGCCTGCCGCTCCCGCCGGATGCTTCCGGTTCGGGTCCACCAGAGCGACTTGCGTTCCGAGTTTCAGCCCTTCCAGCGCGACGCCGAAATCCGTGGCGTGGGAGATGCGCACCGGGCGCTCCTGAAAAGCGTTGCCGCTCTTGACGTAAACCACGGGCTTGCCCTCTTTTTCGAACACCGCCTGCCGCGGAAGATAGAGGACGTTCCTGGCTGCCTCGGCGTGAATCAGAACGAGCCCGGTGTAGCCCGGGCGGAGGCTCGGATCGGGATGTTCGAGTTCCACGGTCACGTCGAATTGTCCACGTCCGGGCGCGGCGAAGAAGCCCGAAGACGCAACCGCAGCGACCGTCTTCACCTTGCCGTGCAACACCGGGCCGGGCAGCGCGTCCATGCGAATCTCCACCGGCTGTCCGGCGCTCACATTGGCGCGATCGGTTTCATTGACTTTGACGCCGATCTCCATCTGATTCACGTCTAGAATCTGGCCGATCACGCGCCCGGGTTGCACCTCGTCCCCCACGCGATACTCCGGCATGGTCATGCCGGAAAACATGATTCCGCCAAAGGCCATGTAGTTTTGGTGAATGGAGACCAAGCCGCTGAAGGGCGCCGTCACGCGCATCTTTTGAAGGTCATGCCCGGCCTGATTCATAGCGAGTTGGGCCTTGTTGCGCTTCTCCTCATTAAGGGCAATCGCTGCCTGGTTCGAGACGGCGCGCGAGCTGATGTCCTGCCGGAGCTGGGCGAGCGCGCGCTTGGCTTCATCGAGCGCCAGCAGGTTCTTCTTGGCATCGATGGCGCTCACCAGCTCATTCTTGCTCACCTCAAGCTGCGCCTTGCGCACGTCAAACTGCGCCTTCAACAGGTCCACCTTATCCTTGGCCGCCTGCACCGTCGCGTCTTCGCGCGACTTCAGAATTTCCTGCTGAGCATCCTCCAGGTCAAAGCGACTTTGCTCGAGGTTGTATTGCTCCTGACTCGGGTCGAATGTAACAACAACATCTCCCTGCTTCACAAAAGTTCCGGTGGGGGCAAGGCTCATAATCTGCAACGCCCCGGTTACAGGGGGGGCGGACAGCATGGCGCTGCGCGTGGCCCGCAGCTCGCCACGCGCATAAATCTTCACGGCCAGGTCACCGCGCTTGACGCGAACGGTTGGAACGGCGCGCCTTGCCGGATGAAGGCGGTCCACGCTCACTGCTGCGCCCACGCCCACCCCGAGAACGATCAGGATCAGCACGGCTACGAGTGCGGTTCGTTTGGTTTTCATCTTTGTAGAGGCGACCGTGGTGGCCGCCCCGGGCGGGCACCAGGCCCGCCCCCCACGTCTTACTGCCCTAGCCCGCGCTCGTCCGATTGACAACCGCGCCCCGGGCGGGCACCAGGCCCGCCCCTACGTATGACCCACGCATGAGCTTAGCGGACTGCGCTAGCCGCATGGGGTACGGTCGGATCAGCAAGTGCAACGCGCTCGCCGGGTTTCAGTCCTTCGAGCACCGCCAGCTTACCGGCACCCTGTTCACCGGCCTTGATGTTCTGCTCCTTGAAAGCCGGTCCGTCGAGGACATAGGCCACGGTTCGTGTTCCCTTGCTGAAAGCCGCGTCATCAGGAATCAGGATTGAATCCGGGACGCGGAGCACTTCGACACGGGCTGTCGCGCCCATGCCGGGGCGCAGCCTGGGATCGCTCGACAGAAGTCTGGCGCGAAGGGTGAAGTGCCGGGCCGGTGGCCAGATCGTGAAATCGATCTTGGCGAGAGGACTGATTTCAGTAACCGTAGCCGGAAATTGTGTTCCCGGCACAGCGTTGATATTGACTTCAACCGTTTCCCCGTCACGCAGCCGCCCCCGGTCCACTTCTTCAATTTGACCTTCGAAATCCAGGCTTGAAAGGTCGGGCAGCTCGGCGACGGCGGCTCCGGGCCACGCTTGATCGCCCAGCCGGAAGGGCGGCGGATTCTCGGAGAACATGCCGCCCGCGTTCCAATTCGGCAATAACGTCACGACACCCGGCGCGGAAGCGCGCACGGTCATTTCCTGAATGTGCTGCTGCGCCTGATCCACGTCGAGTTGGGCCTTCTTAAGTTTTTCCTGGTCGTCACGAATGTCCGCCTGCTCGCTCTGCTTGTCGGTTTTCACCTTGGTTTCGGTCTCGGTGAGTTTCTGCTGGGCGTCCGCAAGCTTCAGGCGGTCCTCCTGGCCGTCAATCTTGGAGAGAATTTCCTGTTTGCTGGCTTCCAGCTTGGCCCGCTCCACGTCGTAGCGGGCCTTCAAAAGATCAGTTTGGTCCTGCTGCTGCTCCATCCTGGCCTTGGCCCGCGTCTGCTCCAGCTCTGCCTGGGCCTGCTTCAGGGCGGAGCGCTTCTCGTCCAGGGTTTGTTGCAGCTTGGCGGTATCGAACTGCACCACCACGTCACCCGGCTTCACCGCCTTGCCGGTGGGAAGAAGTTGCAAAATGCGCGCCTGGCCGACGCTGTAGGGCGCATACACCAGGACCGAATGCCGGGCTTTCACCTGGCCCTCGATGTGGACGAAATCTTCCAGCACGCCGCGCATCACGAACGCGGTGGGGACGGACGGCGGCTTCCGCAAGAAGCGCGCGTAGACCAGCGCGAAGCCCGCCAGCAGGACGCATATCGCCGTAACTATGATCCACATCCAGCGCCGTGGTTTCGTCGCCGGGCCTGAAACCACGCTATGGGCCGGATTCTGGCTGCTGTTTTCAATCATTGAGCCGTACTTCTTCCCCCTGTTTCACGCCCGAGGTGATGACCGCCACAATGTCATTCTCAGGTCCAAGCGTCACCCCTTGCCGGTCGAAGCCCAAGCCCTTCTTTACGTTCACGTACGGATTCCCGTGATCCCAACGGATGGCTTGGCGCGGCGCCATCAGGCTGTTGGGACGCCGATCGAGCTCAACATCCACGGCGGCGGTGAGGTCAGGAAGGAGCCGTGGATCGGTTCCTTCTATTGAAAACCGCGTGTTGAATGTCCGCACGCGGTCGGAAAGCTCACTGGTGAGGCCGACGGCTGCGAGTTGTGTCACGTGTCCGTGAAAAGCGAGGCTGGGGTAGGCGTCCAGATGCACTTCAACCGGCTGGCCAAGGTGAAGGCGGGGGAAATCCTCCTGATTCACCTGGGCGCTCACTTGCATCCGGCCGGGATCGACCACTTGCATAAAGCTTACGCCGGCCCGCACTTCATCGCCCTCCTGGACCTGGGCCATGCGGCCGCTTCTCCAGATCGAATTGAGCACCACCAGACCGTCAAACGGCGAAAAAATAGTCATCTTCCGGGCGTTTTGCTGGGCATGCAGCATGGCGGCACGGGCCCGGTCCCGCTTGATTTCAAGCGTATGAAGATCGGCCTGCGCGGCGACCCTCTTAAGGTCGAAGGTGGCGCGAAGCTGCTTCAGATTGGCCTGGGCTTCCAGGAGGTTTTCGTGGTTCTTCTCCGCGTCGATGCGCGAGAGCACTTCATTCTTCCGCATCTCGAGCCGCGCGATCAGAAGGGCGTCCTGCGCCTGCTTGAGGTCGGTTTGATCCTTGGCGAGATCGGCCTCTTGTTGGGCCTGCTTTTTGTTGATCTGGTCCAGCCCGTCCTGATATTCAGCCTGCTTATCGAGGAAGTCCCGGCGCTGCGCCGTATCATCAAACTGCGCCAACAGGCCGCCCTCTTTAACATGCGAGCCTGCCGGCGCCAGGCGCGTGATAATCAGCGAACCTAGTTGAGAGCCAGCGATTTCCGGCGCGGTAATGGTGTAGGATTGGACCGCTTCCACGGTCCCGGTTATCCGCAGGGTGCGGACAAAGTCACCTTGGTAGATTCGAGCGACAGCGGTAGACGGGACGGTCGTTGCAGATGATGCTTTACCCGAATGGCGGAGCAAAGCCAGGAGAGCTAAAACTACCACGGCGACGGCGGCCCAAAACCACCAGCGCCCGGGGTTTCTGGTTCTGTTTGGCGAGGGCTCCCAGCCCGGTCCGCGCGCTGGCGACGCAGCGGGAGCGCCGGGAGGCTCGGTTGCCGTCCGGAAAAAAACGTTCCTCATCGCGGTGACGTCCGATCCCCCTAATGGACTCCACGCCTTCATTGGCCATCGAGCAGCAGGAATGTCGTCTTGGGACGCCGCGACCCCATTCCGGCCGCCCGCGGAACTGCACGAATTATCTCACGCTTTGCCGGGGCTTTCTTCCGGCTAGAGGTTTGACGCAGAAACCGCGTTTCGGGTTACCTCGCATTGCATCCCCAAAATCGGCCGATTCGTGCTGCCGGCGATTTGAAGTCGTGCCGCTCTATGAGCACCGAAGTTCTTGAGAGATCAAGACCGGCGGTCGCAGAACGCAGCCACAGCCGCAGTTGTCGCACAGTCTCTAGTATTACTATGTTAAGTCTGTCGAGAAATCCGCCAGTTTCAAGGCTTGAAACAACATCCATTTTCGGGCGGATTAAAGTTGTATGG
>JBOGKI010000045.1:0-14054 GCA_050745605.1 Terriglobia bacterium
GACCAGCCACCTGGAAGTGGCGCAGGCGTCTCGCCTGCAAATTGACGGAACGAAGCTTGAATGTTGCAGAAAACAAAGGGCCGGAGTTTTTTACGCAACCACCTCCGCAAGCGCAGCACCCTGGCCGCTCCCGGTCCAATTGGGCATCGGTGACAGCAAATTGAGGGGAACGAAGCTTGAATGTTATAGAAAACAAAGGATCGGAGTTCTTTACGCAACCACCTCCGCAAGCGCAGCACTCTGGCCACTCGCGGTCCAATTGGAGGATCGGTGATAGCAAATTGCAGGAACGAAGCTTGAATGTTATAGAAAACAAGGGATCGGCTTTTCTGATGCTAGAATTCATCGAGGCGGTTATAGGCATAAACTGCCTGAATGCAGCAACTTGGACTAAAGCCGGGATTTGATTGTGTCGTCCACAACCTACCAACCCCGTTTCCGGTCCGCGGCCGTTCGCGTTGCGGCAAGCGCCATCAGCGGAGTATTGCTGGCGGCTTGCTTTCCGCGCTTTGATTTACACTTCTTGGTTTGGGTGGCGGTGGCGCCTCTGCTCGTGGCCGTCCTGGGCGAGAACCGGCTAACCAGAGCATACCTTTACGGCGCTCTGGCGGGAGTTGTTTTTCTGGTCCTCAGCCTCTATTGGTTCGTCAGCGTCATGGTGGGCTATGGGAACATGACGTTCGGGCTGGCGGTTGTGTCCATGATCGCCTTCTTGATCGTATTCTCATCCTTCTGGGGCGTTTTCGCTCTGGTGGAAGCCTGGGTTTCGCGCCGCTCGATGGGCTTGGCTCTGGCCCTCGCGCCGTTCCTCTGGGTTTCGCTGGAGCTGGCCCGCACCTATTACTTCATCAAAGGTTTTCCCTGGAACCTTCTGGGCTACGCCGTCAAGCCCGAGGGTCTCCGGCAGATCGCTTCGGTCACGGCGGTCTATGGCCTCTCTTTCCTGGCTGCGGCCACCAGCGCTCTTCTGGTCTGGTTCATACTGGGTTCACGCCCTCCCACCCGGCGCTACGCCCTTGCCGTCTGGATCGTGGCGCTGTTTGCGGCGAACCGCCTACTGGCGCCGCCCCCGATGCCGCGGGCCAGGGAAGTGGCCGTGCTCTTGCAGCCCGACGTGCCGCTGGGTGAAGCGGCGCTCGCATCCTGGGCGCCGTGGCGCGACCCCACCAACCTGGAGAATCTTGTTCAGTTGAGCCTGGCCGCGCTTCCCACGCTGTTTCCCGGGCAGGCCGGACCGCCGCTGATCGTCTGGCCGGAGAACTCGGCTCCGTTTTTCTACAACCGCGGTCCGGTCTTCCGCGCCGCGATTCAGGGCATGGCCGAGCAGGGTCACGCCGTCGCCATTGTCGGAGCGGTGAATTTTGACGGGCCGGGCCAGAGCATTCCGCGCGAGAGCGCGGACGTGGTGGATTCCACCGGCCATCAGATTTTCCGGTATGATAAGATTCACTTGGTGCCATTCGGCGAATATACGCCCTCATGGCTTAAGGGCGTCGCCGGCAAGATCACGACACAAGTGGGAGATTTCGTTCCCGGCCGTAACTACGGGTTTGTACGATTAGGACGTGAAGAAGTAGGCGTTTTTATATGCTATGAGTCGATTTTTCCGCAGCTCGTGCGGCGGCTGACGCCGCCCGGCGCGAGCGTTCTGGTGAATATCTCGGACGATGCCTGGTATGGCGATTCCTCGGCCCGCTTTCAGCATCTCGAAATGGTGGAAATGCGCGCCCTTGAGAATCACCGCTACATCCTGCGCGACACCAATGACGGCATCACCGTGGTGATTGACCCCTACGGGCGCATCACGCGGCGCCTTGCGGCGCACCAGCGCGCCACGCTCACCGCCCGGTTCAGCTACGTAGCCGGCCGCACCTTCTACAATGCCCACGGCGATGTCTTCGCGTGGGCGTGCGCGGTGATCACCGGCCTGATGGTGGCGCTGCGGATAACGAAAATGACGGCTTGAACCTGTAGCGGCGCTCTATGAGCGCCGAAAACCCGGCGGTCACAGGCTACCGCGACAGCGCGTGACCAAGATTATCGAAGGAGCTAACATGATTGAAGAACTGGAACGAGAGTATTCCGCGCTCAAGCAGCGCGCCTCCGACTTGCGGAGTTATCTTTGACGCGCCCACCCACCGCCGCCAGATTGAGGAACTCGAGAAGCAGATCGGCCAGCCCAAGTTCTGGGAGAATCCCGAAGCCTCGCAGAAGATTCTGTCGAGCCGGAAACGTCTTGAAGAAACCATCGAGACGGACCAGCAACTCTCCGGCAAGCTCGCCGACCTTGACGCTTACTTCGAGCTGGCGCGAGAAGGTGAAGACGTCACGGCCGATCTCCAACGCGAGTTGGAGGCGTTCCGCTCGAACCTCGATCAACTGGAGACGGCTTCGCTCCTCTCCGGCGATAACGACCGCCGCAATGCCATCGTCACGCTTCACCCCGGGGCCGGCGGCGTGGAATCGCAGGACTGGGCGGAGATGCTGCTCCGCATGTACAAGCGCTGGGCGGAGCGCCGCGGATTCAAGTTCGCCCTGGTCGATTATCAGGGCGGCGAAGAAGCGGGCCTGAAGTCCGCCACCTTCACCGTGACCGGGCATTATGCCTACGGCCTGCTCACTTCGGAAATCGGCGTCCATCGCCTGGTGCGCATTTCTCCGTTCGATTCCGCCAAGCGCCGCCACACCTCGTTTGCCTCGGTTTTTGTCAGCCCGGAAATCGACGATAGTATCGAGATCGATATGAAGCCTGAAGATCTGAGGATTGAGACGTACCGCTCCACGGGGGCCGGCGGCCAGCACGTGAACACCACGGATTCCGCCGTCCGTGTCACTCACATCCCCACCAACACCGTGGCGCAGTGCCAGAACGAGCGGTCGCAGCATCGCAATCGCGAAATGGCGATGAAGGTCCTGCGCTCCAAACTTTATGAGCTTGAACTTGAGAAGCGCCGGGAGCAATCGAAGAAGCTCGAGGACTCGAAGGGAGAAATCGCTTTCGGCAGTCAGGTGCGCTCCTACGTGCTTCATCCCTATCGCCTGGTGAAGGACCACCGCACCAAGCTGGAGGTGGGCGACGCCTCGCGCCTGCTCGACGGCGACATTGAGCCGTTCATCAAGGCGTTTCTGCTTTCGCGCCGCGCCGTGGCGTCGTCGTGAGGATCGAGTGGCGCGCCGCGGCGCCACCGAGCGCAGCCATCGCGCTGTTTTCGCCGGGGGCATGGAGGGCGTCATGCCACGGCGCGACGCGAGCTTAAGCGAGCCCCGTCGGGTTTAATGCCAGACAAAGGACACGACCGTTCGGAACCCCGTTCGTCAGCGAAAGCGCGCTGGAATGGGTTCCCACAGAGAAGCGCAAGGGGTATCGGATGGGTCGGAGGGAGTTTGCCGAATTCATCACGGAAAAAGATGAGTAACTTGAGGTCGCAAATTGGGACCTCAAGTTTGGCGATTCCGCTGGAGCGGATTGAACGGCGAATTCTGCTGATCCGCGGGCAAAAGGTCTTGGCGGATGCGGACCTCGCCGAACTCTATGGTGTGGAAACAAGAGTTCTTAACCAGGCCGTGAGGAGGAACATCGGTCGCTTTCCCGACGACTTCATGTTTCAGCTCACGCACGCAGAGTCGGAAACTTTGAGGTCACAATCTGTGACCTCAAAAAAGCGAGGGGCGGGCGGCGTTATAATCCTTTGGCCTTCACCGAGCAAGGCGTGGCGATGCTTTCGAGCGTCCTCCGCAGCCAGCGTGCTGTCCAGGTGAACATCGCGATCATGCGGGCGTTCGTTAAACTCAGGGAAATGCTGGCTTCGCACCGGGACCTGGCCCGCCGCCTGGAGGAAATGGAAGAGAAATACGACGCGCAGTTTAAGGTGGTTTTCGATGCGATTCGGGAACTGATGCGGCCACCGGAAAAAACCCGGCGCAAGATCGGCTTTCGTTCCTCGGACGCACGGTGAGTTGGACTCGGCGCCGCTCTCGGTGGCAGGATACCTCAAAAGGAAGGACTCTGAAATGGCCGGCAAAATCGTCAAATCCGATGCTGAATGGAAGACCCAGCTCGATCCCGAGCAATACCAGGTGGCGCGCCGCAAGGCGACCGAACCGCCGTTCACCGGCAAGTATTGGGACCTTCATGATAAGGGCGTCTTCCGCTGCGTCTGCTGCGGCGCGGAGCTCTTCAGCTCCGATACCAAGTTTGAATCCGGCTCGGGATGGCCCAGCTTCTGGGCGCCCATCGCTGCAGACCGGGTCAAGGAGGAATCCGACGCCACCTTCGGAATGGTTCGCACCGAAGTCCTGTGCGGCGCCTGCGACGCGCACCTCGGGCACCTCTTCGAGGACGGCCCGAAGCCGACTGGACTTCGCTACTGCGTGAACTCCGCGTCTCTCGACTTTGTGAAGGATGAAAAGAAGAGCTGAGTGGCGGGCGATCCCATGGGTGGCGCACACATCAAAAGACGACGTATGCGCCACCTGCGACATCACCCGAATTCCGGTTGACAGGCCCCTCCATCCGGCGCACAATGCCTTGATCCGGCGCACTGGAGCAAGATCGTGAAGCTTCGACTCCAGGCGCCGGGCCACCTTTCTAAACTGAGGAGAAGGAGAGCCGACCTATGGAGAACAGTCGCGTTCTGCGCATCAGTCTGCTTGCTTCACTGATAATCCTGGCCTGCGCCGTTCTGGTCAACACGGCACTGACCCAGGACATTGAAAACGACAACGGGTCCGGAGCAAGTCAGCAAGGGCCCAAACCCAAATTTGTAACCCTGCCTCCGCGCTATCTGGAGAACTTGCAGCCCCCGGCCACCGCAACCGTCACCAACTGGTCCGGCAGCTTTGTCTCGGGCGGCCACACCTATCCGTATACCATGGTGGGGACCGATCCTTCATCGACTGACACGACGACCACCGTGACCGCCTACATCATCCCCGTCAGGGTGGGTTGCCATGGCCACGTCTATGACCCCAAACACGTGCTCCCGAACGGCCGGACCGTGATCGCGAACACCACCGCCTCGCCCATTTTCAATTCGGGTATTGACTTCGTTCAGAGCGGGACCGACCTTGGCAACACGCAGTACGAGGACGCCTTCCAGCGCGGCAACTTCTGGGGAGACGTGGTGACCAACACCAGCTACCACCTGCTGCTGAACGTGCAGGTGCTGCCGGAACAGTCACTCAGGGTTCCCACCCGCGACTGCTCGATCGGCAACCCGTTCGGCTTCGGCAATGTCGCCATCGTCAACATTAACTACTTCGACGCTCAACTGCAGTCCATCATCTCGAAATCCACGACGATCACCCCCAGCAGTTTCCCCATCGCGCTCACCTACGACCTCTACCTGAGTGAGAACAGCGGGCTTTCCGGGTGCTGCATCGGCGGCTACCACAGCGACTTCGGCAGCTTGAGCGCTCCGCAGACCTACGCCCAGTTTACCTACATCCCCAACACCGGACAATTCTCCCAGGACGTGTCGGCGCTCTCTCACGAGGCGGGCGAATGGGTGGACGACCCGTTCGTCGACAACAGCACGCCGGTGATGGGCGGCTGCGACGGCATCCTGGAAGTGGGCGACCCGCTGGAGAACGAGCCCAACTTTGGCACCTATCCTTACAACCTCGGTGGCTTTACGTATCACCTGCAGGACCTGGTCTTTCTGGACTTCTTCTCCGGCAACAACAGCCTGCAAGTGAACGGCTGGTGGACCTTCCAGAACGAGTTGTCGGGGCAGTGTAGCTGAGACCCAGGCGGATAGTATTTCCGAAAGCCCGCTCTTCACGGCCTCGTGCGGAGCGGGCTTTGTTTAGCACGCCATCCTGGACCGTCGTCTCGCCCTCGCCGTCGAATCGCCTCAACATCTGATTGACAGATCATTCAAACGTTCCTAATATCCTGAAAAGGAGTCGGAACGTTATGTCGAATTCACCTGCCATCCAGCCATTTGCCCCAAGCCCCGCCTTCGTGCCGGGCTTTAACAGAGAAATTGCCGACATGCTGGCCGAGTTCGCGAACGATGTGTACGGCCCTCTCCAATACACGGCTGACGACGTGGTCGATGAAAGCGACGAGGGGATTATTGGCTCCATTTCGACCTGGTTCAAAAAGCAAGCCTCGAAAACCGCTACCGCGACGATTCCGGAAATCAGGAAGAAACAGGCAGTAGATGTACTGAAAAGCCACGCCCACAATGTCGTGCAGAGGGAAAGGTCGCAACTGGCAGGCTATAAAGGCATACATACCGTCGTTTGCCAGAGCGGCGTCATGTCCACCGAAGAGTATTTTGGATGCATCCTGTACAGCCGGTCGGAGTTTGACGTGATGGTGAAGTGCCTGCTCAGGCTGCTCATGCCGAGCGCCCTCAAGAGCATCGTGAACTACACTCATCTCAAGACCGTAAGCGAGATTAAGGAAGACATCTCGAATTTCTACGTCCCTGAGGCGCTGCCGAAAATCTACTCAGACCTGGATTCCGCAAGCAAGGAGCGCCGGGTTGTCATCGCTTTCCGCGGCACCAAGAAGCTCAAAGATTGGATGACCAATCTGCACGGCACGCAATCCAAAATCCCTTTCTACCCCGGCGACGCTCATAGCGGCTTCCTCAACATGTATATGAGCGGGCGCGATGGCGTCCTGGCAACCGTGGACCGCCTCATTCCCAAGGACCCGGCCCTGAAGGCCGAGACCCTGTTTCTGATCACCGGTCACAGCCTGGGAGGAGCACTCGCCACGCTCTGTGTTGCCGACCTACTTCGCAGCAAGCAGTTGAACCCTCCTCCGGTTTGCTATACGTTCGCCGCGCCCCGCGTGGGAGACAAACATTTTGCCGACGTGTTCAAAGTCGAAATCGCCAGGCGTTACAACCCCCGGTTGAACTCCATCTGCAGCGTGCGCGCTTACCGCTCCAAAGACATTGTGCCCAAGGTGCCCCCGGCCGGTTTGTTCAAGCATGTCGCCAACAAGTGGTCCTTCGGAACGGTCAGGGATTCCTCGGGCGCCGGCGGGTCTCTGGGTGGAGCTCCCCACGGCATGTCGAAATACCGTGAGCTGGTGCAAAACCCCGACCCCGATGATGACGAGTAGTTTCCCGTCCTGAGACCGGCTGAAGCGTGCTCGCAAGGATCGATGGACAGTCAGTTAGGCCGGATGAGGAGTGACCTGCAGAGGTGGCAGGTTCAAAATACGACGGCAGCAAAGCTGGGTGAGATCTTCGGGGCTGCCGGAGCGGAGCCAATTTAGCCCGGTGCTCTCGGGTTCACTTTCAGAACATCATCCCTTTGGGGTCTTCTTCGCGCTTCATGGACTTAACGGGCTTCGGGACCAGTTCACCGGCGGCCGCAGAGTTAGATTGCTCCCGCAGCAGATTCGACACGAGTTGGGCATTCGCACGAGCCGCCCGCTCTCGCGCCCGCATGACGGCGCGGATCATGGGAATCAGCCGGCGGCGGCGCAGTTCATCGCTCGATCGGTGTAACCGCGATCCTCCCACGTAGCCCAGCTCCCAGAACGCCATCTCCGCCTGTTTCGCGCCCGGCAACATCCGCGCCAACTCGTAATGCCGCGGTGTCGATTGGCTCAGATCCACTTTCCCGCACAGTGAATGGTCCGCCGTGGCCACCCCAATCAGGCAACAGCACGACTGGTAGGCCAGCTTTCCACCTTGCGCGTGAGCCAGCAACCAGGAAAGACGTTCATCCGAGTAGGACGTCCGAAGGAACTGTCGAATGGCGCGCTTCCAGACTCGAAAACGAATATCCATATTTCCTCCTGCGAGCGCCCGTGAAGCTGCCAGATCAGGACGCAACGATAAATGCCCCGGTATGACCCGGAAGAATCCCATGCATCACCGTCTGGGCTCGCCTTTTATGAATCCCCGCTAGTTGAACTGCAATTGCAGCGCCAAAACCGGGCGAACCTGGAGATGGAGTTGGGGTGCCCGCCGCAAGTAGGAGAAACGCTTGACTTAGGTCAATTGGGGAGGGTCGGCGGGGGCTTTCGTCGGCGCCGAACCAGGCCGTAAGAGGAACGAAGGAAGTGAATACGAATGCCATACTTATGGAAATGGATTCCACTTTCGTCAAGCTGCACATTATCGGGCAGTTAATAGAAGCCGAAGCCTATCGAGCCCTTATGGGTCAATGCGGAGCCATCGGCCGCTGGCGTGGCAATGATTGGCCAGCGCCTGAGTCGTCACTCCGTTGGACCGGTGAGTCTGTTCAAGATCGGCGTTGGCGCCCTGCGGTAGCCGCAGAAAGAGGGATTTCCGCCTTGACGGAAGGTCACCAATGGGTTGAGAATCTCTCTCTTTCCAAAGGAGAGCTATGCGCATCGATTCAATTGCTTCATTCTTCCTTGCCATTTTGCTGGCGGCGGAAATTGCTGCGGCTCAAGCGCCGAAGCAACCGCTCACGCTGGATGCTTTCTTTAACTCCGTCGATATTGGCCCGATCCGAATCTCGCCCGACGGTCAAGAGGTGGTGATTCCAACCGAGCGGGCGGACTGGACGCACAGCCGCTTTCGGAGCGATCTGTGGCTCTATCGCCCGGCTGCGGATGGAAACGGGTCGCTGATCGCGCTGACTCGGTCCGGGCACGATCGACTTCCGGCGTGGTCGCCCGACGGGCACTGGATTGCCTTCCTTTCCGACCGGGAAAGCGGCGAGGTGGCGCCGCCGGGCGCTCCAAAACCCAAGCCGGCGCTACAGCTCTACCTGATTTCTCCCGCTGGTGGCGAGCCGGTGGCGCTGACCCACGGCGAGGAAGCGGTTCATGCCTTCTCGTGGTCGTCCGACAGCCGTTTTATCTACTATGCCACGCGCATCCCGTGGACGAAATCCCAGGAAACCAATTACAAAAAGGAATGGCATGACGTCATTCAATACCGTAAATCCGAACGAGGCGATGTGATCAATCGGGTTGCCATTGCTCCGTTCGCGACTCAAACGCCAGAGCGCGCTCCCGAAAAGCCCGCGCCTCTCATCCATCTTCTTGTCGCCAGCACACCCTTCCGTGTAGCTCAGTTGACCCCTTCTCTGGATGGCCGCTGGTTGGCGTTCGCTACGGAGCCGCGCTCCCAACGGCAGGACACCATGAAACCGTATGGCATCTACCTCGTGGACCTCACGTCACACCAGACTCGACAGTTGCTTCACAAGGACGCTATCCCGGAACGCCTTCACTGGGCTCCCGACAGCCAGCGCATTTTCTTTGTTGTCAATTCCGGATCGGTTGACGGTCCCTATGAGGACGTTCAACCGCGCGTTTATTGGCTGAACGCCTCTGACGGCCACATCCAGCGATGGGCGGCGAAATTCACTGGGGCGATTAACGGCTACACGGTTCGCGAGGGCGGCGGATTGATCGCTGCCGGAAGGTTTGGAACCGAAG
Source organism: Terriglobia bacterium (assembly GCA_050745605.1). Lineage (GTDB taxonomy): Bacteria > Acidobacteriota > Terriglobia > UBA7540 > UBA7540 > CALCEB01. Next base: position 9,389 of record JBOGKI010000045.1, read on the forward strand.
TGCAGATGTACTTCCAAAGCAATCCGGCGGCAAGCTTTGAAAAGCTCGCGGGGCTCGCCGGAACTTATGAGGATCTCTCCTCAGCCGCGCGCTCACCGAGGATTGCGTTCGTCCACTCGACGTTGCAAGAACCTACAGAAGTGTATCTGGCGGAAGACATCAATCATCTCCAGCAGGCGAAGCAGATTACCCGCTTTAATCAGCTCTTCACCCACCTGGCGCTGCCTCAAGGCAAGCCCTATCGCTGGACGGCCGATGACGGCACCACGGTTGAAGGAATGCTGCTCTATCCTCCCGGCAAGTTCGGCATGAAGCATTTGCCGATGTTCACCTTGATTCACGGCGGCCCGGCCGATGCGGACGGCAATCATTTTGAGGCGGATTGGTACCAATGGGCGGACCTCGCCACCGCGGATGGCTGGCTGGTGTTTGATCCCAACTACCGGGGCTCGACCGGCTACGGCGATAAATTCACTTTGGGCATCATTCACAAAATCGTTTCGCGCCCTGGGAAAGACATTCTGGAAGGCATCGATTCACTGGTAAAGGCAGGGATCGCCGATCCGGACCACTTGACGGTCGGAGGCTACAGCTATGGCGGATACATGACGAATTGGCTGATGACGCAGACCACCGAATTCAAGGCTGCCGTTACGGGAGCCGGCGCCGTGGAACACGTGGCGAACTGGGGTAACGACGACATGAGCTACGACGACGCCTATTTTCTCGGAGGGTCGCCGTGGCAGGCGGAACAGACCTACAACTTCGAAGCCGCTATCTGGCAGTTCGGCAAGGTGACGACGCCCACTCACATCGTCGGTGGTGGAAGTGATATCCGCGTTTACGTTGGGGAGGACTATCTCCTGGAGCGAGCGCTTCATGCCCGGGGCATCCCCAGCGCCCTGCTGATTTTCCCCGGCGAAGGCCATGGCCTTCGCAACAATCCCTGGCACGGCAGGATCAAGGTGCGCGAAGAACTGAAATGGCTGGATCAATATTGCAAGCATTGAGTGATGGGAGATCGGCTGGATCCCCTCACCGTGCGGTGACAGTTCGGAGGCGGGCAGTGAAACTCCTGCAGGAGCAACTGCCCCGGCGCCGGACCTGTGCGTTCCGGCAAAACGGGGCGGTTGCCGGGTACAGCCACAACAAACCCGCTCGCCACGCAACGTTTTTCGCAGCGGGGAAGGAACGGTTCAGCGTGCGCCCTGTTTCCGCGTGGCGCGGTAGGCGAGGCCTTGCACCGCGGCCGATAGTTCATACGACCCGGCCGGGACCAAGGCCATTTCCTCGGTCGCAGTTGCCGCAGCGCCCACCAACGCACCCTGTTCGTCTTTCAGGAACACGAGTTTCGCGCCGCTTCCCTCACAGTCGACCGTAATAACATCGCCCAGCGAGATCTGGCCCGTAGCGACCAGGTTGGACAGCGGGAAGACGAGATGCCGCTCGATCGCCCGCTTCAAATGCCGGGCGCCGGACTTGGTATCGGTTCCTTCTTTCAGCAGGAACTCACGCGCTGCTTCGGTGCACCGGAAGACGAACTGGCGCTCGGAGCTTCCGCCGATGATGCGGTCCTGCACGTGGGCGAGCTCGATATCCAGGATCTGGTCAAGATGCGCTCGTTGCAGCGTCCGGAAAACGATGACCCGGTCAATCCGGTTCATGAATTCCGGAGAGAATTTCCGGCGCGCAGCCTCGCTGGCGGCGCGATAGATCTTCATATCCAGGCTGTCCTCATCCTCGCCCTTGGTGGGAGTGAAACCCAGCCCGCCCGAAATGAGATTCATCATTTCCTGCGAACCCAGGTTTGAGGTCATGAAGATCATGGCGCGGGAGAAATCGACATGGCGATTGTCCCCCAGCGTCAGAGTCGCTTTGTCGAGAATACCGAGAAGCAACTGCCACAAGGCATCACTGGCCTTTTCGATCTCGTCAAAGAGCACCAGCGAGAGCTTGATCTTGTCGGTATAGTGCTCTTCCAGCGCCTCCTGGGTGATCAAGGGCTGCGTCTCACGATGGCCGAGGTATCCCGGAGGCGAGCCGATAATCTTGGCAATTTCATGGCTGTGCTGAAACTCTCCACAGTCAATCTTCAATACCGCTTTCGAGGAGCCGTAGAGGACTTCAGCGGCAGCTTCCACCAGGCGGGTCTTGCCAGATCCCGTGGGTCCAAGGAGCAGCAGATTGACGATGGGACGGCCCGCCGCACCCAGCCCCGCCTGATAGACCTGATAAACCCGCGCCAACTGGCGGATGGCGCGATCCTGCCCCACCACTCGCTTGCGAAGCGCCGACTCGAAATCTCGAACCTCCGGACTCCGTAACGTCGGATCGAGAATGGTTTGTAACTGTCCCATGGGCTTCTCCTCCAGTCAGCTTAGGCGCGAAACGGGAGCAGCCTCCCCTTTCTAGCCAGGTTCAGTTTCACATCCAAAGTGCCCCTCAAAAGCCTCAACTCAGTGATCAACCGGCCCTTCAATTCACGGTCATCGGTCATTTCAAGCGCCGGCAAGTGGAGATCAGCAATACCCAAATGAACATTCCGAACATCCGAGAGAAGCTCGCGCAAGTATTCCGTGTAGTCTCCGACCGGCCGTATGGCTTCCTGGGATGCTTTCTCTTTAAGGTCGCGCCAATCGATCTGGAGCCACGGATGTTTGTTAGTCACTCCCCGGATCACGTCATCGGTAATCGCCGGCCGCCGGCCCAGCGAAGCCAGATGAATCTGCTGGACGCGGCCTTTTTTGCGGAGGCAATGAACCAGATAATAACCGTTACCGCGCTTGCGAATAAATGCCATCGGCCGTTGCCTGTCCAAGTCTTCCTTCCTTATTCAGCAACCCGCTTCACCGGCCTTCGAGCGTCAGGAAGCTGTAGTGGTATACTATCCACTACACCTGGTTGGATGCAAATAAGAAATTCCGGTTGCCAGGATAAGCAATTTCTATGGGCCTTTTCCTCTACAGGGGAGTACTGAGTTCGTCCCGGTTTCAATGGTACGCTTCGCAGATGAGACGATGGAGACGGGTGAGACCAGTGAGACTATTTTCATTGAATGGGAAAATTCGGGGCGGCACGAAGATCAAGCGGCCGAGCAAGCAAGATCGAGCGGGCTTGCGGCCACTACGTCTCCGGCGCTTCGGCGACAGTTTACCTTGGCTGCTATTTCATTGCTCGCCATACCGGCGCGTACTATAATGCCGCCTCATCCGGCAAGCCGAGGGTACGAAGTATGAGAAGCGGAGTTCGACCGGGATTGGCGGGGGAAACGGCCATCCTGGCATTTTGCCTTTTGCTCTTTCCCCGGGCCGGCCGTAGCCAAGCCAGACCAACTCCGGGACCCAATACCGGCCATCTTTACCAGGAGATGCTTAATCAAATCGACAAAATCCCAATTTTCGACCACCATGCTCACCCGGGCTTTGCGGACGATCCGAACGTCGATGCCATGACCGTCCCGCCGGGCAGTGTGCCGCTGCGCTTGCGCCTCAGCAATCCCGAACTGGTGTTAGCGGCGCGCGAGCTTCTCCACTATCCCTTTTCGGATCTTTCCTCCGCCCACCAGAAATGGCTTGTTGAAAGGACCGCGACGGCGCGCAAGGAACAAGGACAGGAATACTTTTCGCACATCCTGGACCAACTCAACATCGAAACCTCGGTGGCCAATCGCGTCTCCATGCCGGACTATCTGGATCCGCATCGTTTCCGGTGGGTCTTCTTCGTGGACTCCTTTCTATTTCCCTTCAATAATCAGGTCTTTGCCTCCTTGAACCCGGATGAGGCCGTCTACATGCCGGAGCAGCAACGAATGCTCCAGCACTATCTCCGGCAGGACGGCCGGCAAACGATTCCATCCGATTTTAACGAGTACCTTGCCTTCATCACCCGCATCCTCGAGGAGAACCAAAAGAAGGGTGGCATCGCCATGAAGTTCGAAGCCGCCTATTTCCGCTCCCTCTATTTCGGAGATCCCAGCCGCCAAGCCGCTGCCGCGGTTTACCAAAAGTACTCCCGCTCCGGGCTGCCCGGCTTGAAGGACTACACCGCCTTCCAGAACTATATCTTCCGCTATCTGGTACGTGAAGGCGGACGGCTTCACCTGCCCGTTCACATCCACACGGCCGTGGGTGCCGGCGACTACTTCAATCTTCACCACGGAAACGTTCTGAATCTCGAAAATGTCCTGCGCGATCCGCGCTATCTCACCACCACCTTCGTCTTGCTGCACGGCGGCTACCCGTACGACCGGCAAGTCATCTGGTTGGCGGCGATGAAGAATGTTTACCTGGACTCTTCGGAAATCGAGCTTGTCCTCTATCCGTCCGAATTCAAGCGCGTGCTGAAACGGTGGCTGGAGATTTATCCGGACAAGATTACCTATGGCTCCGACGCGTTCCCTTACAATCAAGCGGTGGGCGCCGAGGAAACCTATTGGATGGCGGTTCATTCCGCGCGCTCGGCGCTGGCGGAGGCGTTGGCGGAGATGGTTTCAGCGGGCGAAGTGACCCAGCCGCAAGCCCTGCGCATGGCGCACGCTTACCTGCATGACACGGCGGCCAGCCTCTACCCGCCTGCAAACCCTTAACCTGGGAGTTGAGAATATGCTGAAGCACATCTGTTGGGCCGATCAGGAAGTGGAGCAGTTGAATCCGCTGCTGGCGCGGCA
>JBOGKI010000046.1:0-14023 GCA_050745605.1 Terriglobia bacterium
AGCAGACGCAGTGGCCACAAGCGACAGGAGTTGCCCGACCTCCAATCCGCCGGTGTCAATTTTTGACGCGGCCAGGCTGACCGTTTCTGTCAAGCGCACCACATTGGGAAACAGGCGTTCCGGGATGGAACTGGCATGAAAAGACCTGCCGGCTCCGCATGGTCTGAGGCAGACGAAATCATGCGGCGAATCGCAACCAGCAGCCAATCAATAGAACTTACCACCGTAATTGGTGGGTGGGTTCAAGGCCCCGGACTTGTTGCAGGACGGATCAGAAGTTGGATCACAGCAAGGCGGAACATTGTCGCCGTATCCACACGCCCAGCCGGAGAAATTGTTCAAGGTATAGATTCCAGTGAGTGGAACCGCCACCACGTTATAGGAGCCGGGTGGGACGCCGGCGATCTGATAGTTGCCGCTCGTGTCCGTCAGGCCGTCCGTAATGGCATTGCCGGTCTTCGCGTCAATCAGCACGACATGGGCGGCGAAAATGCCCGAGCCGCTCAGAGTAACCTGGCCGGCAAGCGCGCCAGTGAGCGCAGCGTAATTCGACGAAGGATAAAGCGCGCCGATCCCGATCGCATCGTCAATCGAAAGATTGCGGTTCGGCACTCCGCCCGTATCTCCGTAAGCAAACATGATGGCGTTGGCCAGGCCGCTGTGGTCCATCCCCAGCAGATGGCCGGTTTCGTGCGTGGTGATGGCCTGAACGTCAAAAGCATTGGCGCCTGGAGTGGCCGTAGTAGTGAACTGATCGGCAGGATTGAATTCAATGTCCGCATCGATGATGCAAGACGGAAGCGGACATGTGTAAACGGTGTTCGGATTCGCGGAGCCCGGACAGTTATAGGTGTTGGGTGGCGTTCCCGGCGGGCAGTTGGGGCTGGCCACGGTGCATCCCGCGGAGGTGGAGATTTGCGTGAAGGCGATGGTACCCGTCGGAAAATCCGCCTTGGTAGAATCCTCAAACCCAACGGTGTTCTGGCAATCGCCCGAGTTCGGCCCGTTCAGCGTATTGTTCGGGAGTTGAACGACGGTCAAGTTCACCAGCGGTTGCCCGTTAAGTTGTGCCTGCTTCCACGAGCTAAACGCATTCTGAATCGCGGTTTGGACGCTCTCGCCGCTGTCGGTGTTGACATTCGTGCCGGTCGCCGGATTCAAACTCCAGCTCACCGTATTGTTGCAAACGGTCCCGTTGTCATCATTGCACCATTTTGCGGCCACCGGGCCGTTCACATCATCCTGCTCGTGGTTGTAAGCAAACAGCAGCAGAGCCCAGCCCAGTCCCATCACCGCCGCCACGACGGCCACCAGACTCGTTCTCGATTTCACTGCCTGTCCGTTCCTCATTCCTTCACCTCACGGTCGCCTCACGGGGGAACTCATTTGACGATGGCCACGAACCTTTGGCCAGCTCGCAACGGGGAGTCGAAAAAGTCCTCGGGCCTCGCCGAAATCTTCACCACCGTGCCGCGGATTTCGACCGCCGTCCAATGCAGAGTATAGCGGCCCGTGAGCCGTTCGGCGTATCCCGTCACGGCACTTCCTGCCGGCACCACCACGTGCTGATTGGGGAAGACATCCGATGTGCTCCGGCCCTGAAGCGCAACGCGCCCCACTCCGTCGAACACCGCGGATTCGACCTTGAGAGGAATGACCGTTCCGGTTGGGATGACCACCGGGGCAGACATGTCGCCCGCCACTTGCTGCTGGAATTCGTGCAAAGGCATGGTCTGGGGCGCCGACCGCGGGCGGGAGACCGCGCCTCGCGTGCCGTAGAAGTACTTCCCTGCCGGATTGATCACCCGTTCTTCACCCGTAGCCGGATCCCGGAAGATGCGGTAGGCGCCCTGCACCATGCCGACCACAAGGTAGTGCGAGGGGTCTGTCTGGGAAGGCTCCAGAAACAGCACATATCCCGTCTCAGGCAAAAAGCGCACCGTTCCCGGGACGTACTCCCGAATGCGCCCGACGGTGCCCCCGATCTGCCGGACGACGACGGTCGAAGCGGGTTGTCCTTTCGCCTTTTGGTCCACGGCGATGGTGGTCAAGGTCTCAATCCCAGTGTGGCTCGCGTTCCATCGGCTCACCTGATTCACTGCATGGCCGCGAATGATCACCGTGGAGGCTTGTGTCAATTGCTGGACGCTCAGCTCGACGAGCGAGGTTGCCACAGCGGTCGCCGCAAAAACGGCAACCGCGAACGCGGCCAGGAGTAGATGATGTCTCTGCATGAGTTATGAGCCCGGCGCGGTGATGACGATGCTTCCGGCCGCAACCGATACTTCACCGGCCGGATTGGTGACAATCAGACTGCGCCCGCCCAGCGTGGCCGAGGCGCTGACGCTGATATTGACATTGACGGCTGGAGTTCCATCCGTAGTTGAAGTGAAGTCGGAGACCACGGGTTGCGTCACCGTGACGTCGTTGCTGGCGCCCGTGACTTCGTAAAAGGTTCCCGCCACCATACCGTTCCCGACGATAAACAAATTTGCCTGCGTTCCCTGCGCGACGTTCACCGCCGTCGCCCCCGCCGCATTGTTCAAGCCCACGGCCGTCAAACCCAGAGTAGGAGGATTGAAGGATGGAACGTTGATGTTTGCAGTGCTGACGGCGCCGGGGCCGGCGGTCACATTCACCGTTTGCGGGCTGATGGCCGGCACCACATAGAAATTCACGCCGCTGGTGCTCGACCCGCTGGTCTGGACAGCCACCTGCACTTTTCCGGCCGCGGAAAGCGCGCTGGTGGGAATCTGCGCCGTCAACTGCGAGGAATTGAGGAAGGTCGTGGGCTCCGTGCTGCCGTTAAACAGCACCTGGCTTCCCGATGAAAAGCCGCCGCCATTCACGGTCAGCCGGAGAGCCGCAGTATTTTCCATCGCAACAATGGGACTGATCGAAGAAATGGAGACGCTTCCACCCCCACCGCCTCCTCCGCCCCCGCCACTGCCGGATGAGCTGCTGCCGCAGGCAACCATCAGAGCGGCAAGAAGCAGGGCAGCGGTCAAAAGTATGCGGCGCACAAGCCGTTCGTTCCGCGTGGGGTTCGTTCGCATCGTGAAAGGGCTGTCGTGGTGTTGGAAAGCGCCCCGATGCCGTCTGCATCAGTCCAACGGCCCTACCAGCTTGTAAACCCGCTGTTTCGGCGCCCGTTGCGGTCAAACGTCATTGTCCAGAGCCAGAAGGGTCCTGAGTCCCTCCGGTGGGCGGCCCAAACCCCGTAGGCGAGGTGCCGGGTCCGGGTCCGGAGGGCGGCGAGCCGAAACCCGGCGTTGGCGGTTGGCCCGGACCCTGGATTGCGGGAGGAGCCACAGTTCCTGGGATTCCCGTAACAATGTAGGTAGTCCCAAGAAATTCCCAATCGCCATACCGGTTCTTCTTGTTGTAAGTCATAATCGACGCGTGCTCGCTGCAACTTGCGACACCCACAATGAAGGTCCCCAAGATGGGGTTGGCTTCTCCGACGGCCGGAGAAGTACTTCGAACTTGCGAATTCTGGCAATCGGGCGACGGCTTCTGGGATTTGGCCTGCCCGTTGGCGGAAGTTGCGCTTCCCAAGCCCCCCGTTGAGGGTGAAGTTCCAAAGCCCCCCGGGGAATTGCCCGGGGAATTTGAAGTTCCGAAGCCTCCCGGGGTGGTTGAGGCGCCTGGCGTGGTGCTGGATGGTCCAAAACCACCCAGCGCATTCACTGGGTTTTGCGGAGTCAGCGTCTGTGTCCGTGAATCGATCGGAATACCGGTGGCGGTGGCGTGGATAAACCTCCATTTGCCACTGGGAGTCATGGGGTCGCGGTAAGGCTGGCGCAGGAACCGCATGCTGTTGGTCTTCAAAAGCTCCTTGACGGTAGTGGGATAGCGCCCCATCTTGGCATGGAAGAGGTAAATGGCCCGTGCGTACTGGTTGCCGCGAAAAATCAGCTCCTGCTCTTTCCCCCGCTGCGCTTCCTGATAGACGCTGGGCAATGCGGCGGCAAGGGAAATCAACAGCACCGTCGCCATAATCATCATGACAATGAGCGCATAACCCGAGTCCCGATGCGAACGCGGAGAGGTTTCCGGCAGGCAACTATTGCGGGAAAAGGAGTTGGCTTGTCTGGTTAAAAGATTCATCCCGGACCTCAACCAGATTAGGAGTGATCTTCAGAATCTTGTAGTGCCGGCCTAAGTCGTCACCTTCGTGGACCACGAAGATGTCCTTGTCGTCCGTGAGGTAGGCTTGAAATTGACCGTGCTCGTTTTCGCTGTAGCCCAACGCCTTGTACGGGACGGGAGGCGCCACCAGCGGAGGAGCCGGTTGGCCGCCTCCCGCCGCCATGTCCTTCTGCGCCCTGGCTTCGCGCATCTGCGCGGGGGTTGGAGCGAATTGAAACGGATTGCGGTCCAAAGCCACCATCGTCTGGCCGTCTTCCAGCTTCAGCAGGTCCAGACGTAAAACCGGGGTCTGCGGAAATTCACGCTCTGTTTTTCGCGTGGTTTTGGGGCTTGTGTGGACCCTACGCTGCTGCGCGGAACGAGGCGGAATCTCCGGAGACTGGCTCTTGGCGCTGACCGAGACCGTATCCACCACCAGACGGGCCACCAGGAAAACGCAAAGCGCCCCCAATCCAATGCTTGCCCATGTCTGGCGCGAGCTCATTTTATTCATGGCAATAAGTAAAGGTCCGCCATCAAATGCAAGCCTAGCACGCCTTGGTCGCCTTGTTCAAATCGGAATTGCCGGACCACCACGAGGTCCTGGCTGGTTTCGAGGGCGTGCGTGAAGGCCATCAACTTGGGAAAGTCACCCTCAATCGCGACGCTGATCCCCAAGTCGTCCAGAGGGGCGGCAGGCTTTTCCTGAAGCCGGTATGACAGCGAATCCAGTTGAACTCCGGATTGCTGCGAAAGCTGTTGCACCAGCCTTGCCGCCCGGGAAAAACCGAGACGCCGGGGAGGAATTCGTTTTTGAATGAAGGCATCAACCTGCTCGCCGGCGGCGGGAAGCGCGGACGCTCTCTTCTCCAGCCGGGCGGCGCGGATTTTCTCCTGCCGCCATGTGAGTCGCGTGGTGGTGAAACGCTCCTGGGTATCCCGCACCCACACTTCAAGCGGGCGGTTGACTAGGAAATACACCAGGGCATCCAGAAGGACCAGGACCAGCAAGGCCTTCAGCAGTTTTTGCGCTAGAACCCGGCGACGGCTATGTGCCATGGTGATTCATCCGGCCGGAAATTACTGGGGTCCGGCTTCCGACGTAGTGAGCAGTACATTTCAGTGCGACCAGCGATCCTTGTGGTCCTGGCTTCTTAAGGGCCTGGCTGGTGACAATGACGCCCGAAAAATCCGGCGATTGCTCCAGGTTATCCAGAAAAGTGTCCAACGCGTCCTCCGTCTTTCCTTCCACGCTGACCTGAACCTCCGGAATGGTCTTGGTAGGGACAACCGAAAGCCCGACCAGACGAGCTTCATCCGGCAAGAGCCGGCTCATCTTCAAGGTCACCTCCGACAATGAGACCTGCTTCTGTTCAATCAAGGTGTTCAGGAAATCCGCCTTCCGTTCCAGTTCGCGCGTCGAGGGCCTCACCAGCATCCGTTGGGCGCGGTTTGCCTTATCCTGCAAAATGGAAATTTGTCCCTGGTATTGCAAAACCGACTTCTCAACGCGCCGCACCTGGAGAAAATCTCTTTCCGCAACGTAGACCCCACGAGCCAGGAACAACGCGGCAACCACCAGCGCCGGCACGGCCCAGACGAGCATATACCGCTCAAACGGATTTTCGGTTTTGCCAAGATTTAGATTGATTCTCACGCGGTCATCCGCTGAAGGCGCGGTCACGCAGCCGGTGCGGCTCCGGCATTGAGCAGGAGCCCGGCGACAGGCGCTCCGTAATTCATAAACGCTTCCTGTTCGCCCGCCGGCAGGGCCGTTCCATAAGCTTCGAGCCCGGGCAAAGTCCGCATGCTGCGCCCCAGTGCGGACCGCAGCTCCGAGGCCAGCTCGTCAGAAGCTTGAGGACGCGACGAAAGCCAGACGGTGGCGATCTCCATGCCGAAGCGGTCACGCATGCTGGCAAAAGCTCGCGCCGCTTCGGGGACGATTTCGCCGCAAATACGGTCCGGCGTTTCCCGGTTGAAGCGCCGAGTCCGCCAGAAGCGCAGGCGCTTGCCGCAAACCACGACGCTCGTCACCCAATCCGCGCAAATATGAATCAGAAGCTGCGCTTCACCGCCGTCTTCGGGTATCAACGGCAGCAGCGCGGCCGTGGACGGAAGCACCAGCACCGAGGAAGCCTCCACCGCGCCGAGCTCGGCTTCATACTCGGCCATCACGTCTGCCTTGGCGGCAAGAACCAGAATCTCAACTTCTCTTTCGTCCCTCCAGTTTTCCTGGTAGGAAAGCCGCGCCTCGTCGGTGGAAAAGGGCAGGTTGTCCTTGATGCGCCAGCAGAGAAGGGCCTCAAACTCCTGAGCTTTGGAGGGAATCGTCTCAAAAGCGAGCAAGCTGACGCGCACTGCGGCGTCCGGCACGAGCAGGGCAAAGCGGCCGTCTCCCAGCCCGATCACTTGTGTCACCCGGCGCAGAGCGCCGCGCACCGCGTCGGCGCCCGCCACGTTGGCCCGCCCGATGGAAGGCTCAACCGCCAGAGGGTCAAACTTCGCAAGACTGACCCGGCGCAAGCCCCGATGGCCCTTCCGCTTGCGCTCAAACCGCGCCCCCGCGACAAATCCCGGCTGGACTTCAAGCACCGCCGGAGGCAGCGTAAACGGCACGCCTCCCTTGCGCGAAACCGGCATCAGCTTTTCAACAATCTGATCGAGGTCCATGTTGCCTGCTGGCGTGAATTTCGGCGCCGCTACGATGTCCAGCGTTCCTGTGGCGCAGCACATGCAGCGTCCCTCCCTCATCGGGCGAGCGCGCCGCACGATCTATTCCACAAACGTCACCTTGTTGATCTCGCGCAGCGTGCTCACGCCTTCGCGGACTTTTTCCAGGGCCGATTCGCGCAGTGTTACCATGCCCTCCCGCCGCGCGGCGCAGCGCAGCTCGACGGTGGACGTCTTTACCAGAATCAGCTCCCGAATGGTATCGCTCAGCGCCAGCAGCTCGCCGATCGCGGTGCGACCGCGGAACCCGGTGCCATTGCAGGCCGGGCACCCTGCGCCCTCATACATCGTCACATCGGTCCACTCAGCCGGATTCAGGCCGGATTCTTCGACCAGCTCGGGAGGCGCGGTGGTGGGGCGCTTACAGTTTTCGCAAATCACGCGCACCAGCCGCTGCGCCATAATGCAGTTGAGCGAAGAAACAAAATGGTACGGCTCGACGCCCATGTTCAAAAACCGACTCAAAACGTCCAGAACGTTGTTGGCGTGGACCGTGGTAAACACCAAGTGCCCCGTGAGCGCGGACTGGATGGCAATCTGCGCGGTTTCATTATCGCGGATTTCGCCCACCATGATCTTGTCCGGATCGTGACGCAGAATGGACCTCAGTCCCCGCGCAAAGGTGAGTCCTTTTTTCTCATTCACCGGAATCTGGGTGATGCCGCGAATCTGGTATTCCACCGGGTCTTCGATGGTGATGATCTTGTCTTCCTCGCTCTTGATTTCGGAAATTGCCGCGTACAACGTCGTGGTCTTGCCGCTGCCGGTGGGCCCGGTCACCAGCACCATGCCATAAGGCTCGCGAATGTAGCGCCGCAGCCGCTTCATCTCCCGGTCCGGCAACCCCAGCACGTCCAAGCGAAGCTGCCGGAACTTCTCACTCAGCGATTCCTTGTCCAGGATTCTGAGCACGGCGTCCTCGCCGTTGATGGAAGGCATGATCGAAACGCGAAAATCGATCGGGCGTCCGCGGTAATGGACGCGGAAGCGGCCATCCTGCGGCACGCGCCGCTCGGCGATGTCCAGCTCGGCCATCACCTTGACGCGGGAGATCAGATTGGTCTGGAATTCCGGCGAAATGGGAGGCATGGCCTGTTGCAGCACGCCGTCGATGCGGTTCTTGACGATCACCGCGTTATCCTGGCTTTCAATGTGAATATCACTGGCGCGGTGTTCCAGCCCGGCGAAAATGATGGAGTCCACCAGCCGGATCATGGGGTTCGATTCCCGCCCCTCCACCAGGTGTTCCAGGGCCAGCGCGTCCGCGCTCGCGTCCGTCTGCCCCTGGAGTTCCAGCTTAAAATCTTCGGTGGCTTCCTCCAGAACCCGCTTCGACGGTTCCGTGGCTTTCAGCAACTCCCGCAACTGCCCGGGCGAAGCCACTTTGATAATCAGCCGGCGGTCCAGCTTCGCCTCCAACTCGTCCAGTTGCTCGAGCCGCGTTGGATCACCAATGGCTACGGTCAGAGCGTGGTCGTGTGCCTCCAGCGGCAGGAACTCATAATGCATCATCAGATCGAGCGGGACGGTCTGCAGCAAAGCTGGATTGATGCGGAAGCTGTGCAGGTCCACGAAGTCAAAATGATATCGCGCGGCGAGTTCCCTCGCCTGCTGTGCTTCCGGAAGCTTCTCCATATCGTGTTCTGCCAAGCGATTTCTCCTGAGCCAAGGAAAAGCTGTCGGGTCTCAGACACAAGGTGTCAGGTATCAGGTTTTAGGTGTCAGGAAATGGGTACGGGCTAATTTCCTTTCGAGAGCGGCCGCGCTAAACCTGACACCTAACACCTGATCCCCAAACCCTAGCACCTGCCCGAAGTCTGACCGCCGAAAGCCGACGGCTCTTCTCAGTGGCCGATCTGCGCTCCCATCGAAAATAGAGGCAGATAGAATGCAATCAAAATAAAGGCCACGGCTACGGCAATGCCTGCGATCATCAGTGGATCAACCAGCGCCACCATGGCCGTCAGGTCGATGTTCACGTCCTCTTCGTAATACTCCGCCAAGCTGTCGAGCATGGTGGGAAGAGCCCCGGTGCTCTCTCCGACCTCAATCATGTCCAACGCCGTGGCCGGAAAGAATCCGCAGGCGCGGAGGCTCGAGTGCAAGGAGCGTCCGCCCATCACTTCCTTTTGCGCGCCGGCCACCGCCCTCATGAGCATCGGGCTGGTCACGGAGTTGCGGGTGGTCTCGAGCGCGGAAACCACGGGTAAGCCGCCTTGGATCAGCGTCGCCATGGTGCGCGCGAACTCGGCCACTGAAAACTTCAAGAGCAGCGGACCCACAAGCGGGAAGCCGAACTTGAAGCGGTCCCACGCCAACCGCACCCGGGGCGACCGCCAAGCCAGCCGCCAGGCCGCGATCAAAGCCGCAATACACAGCAGGATCTCAACCGCATAATGGCGGATGCCCATCGAAAAAGCGATGGTCTCCGCCGTAATCGCCGGCAGCGTCCAGCCCAGGTCGTTGTAGAGCATGGCAAACCTGGGAACGATGAAGCCCACCACGAACGCAATCAGGATTCCCAAGAAGACCACCAGGAACGCCGGATAAATCATGGCGGAGATGAACTTCTTCCGGAAGCTGCGGCTCAGTCTCTGGTAGGTCACATACTGGCCGAGCACTTTGTCCAGGCTTCCGCTCCGCTCGCCGGCCCTTAAGGTCGCAGAGTAGATCTTGGGAAATCGCCCCGTGGCGCCGAAGGCTTCGGACAGCAGATCCCCGGACTTCACATTGTCGCGGACGGTTTCCAGGGACTCGCGCAGCGTATCGCTCCGGGCCTGATGGGCAAGCAACTCCAAAGCTTTTTGCAGAGGCAGGCCGGACTTGGACAAGGTCAGAAACTGCTGGTTGAAGATCAGGAAATCATCCGGCCGGATCTTCTTCTGTTTGAAGATGGCGAGGCGCGCCCCGATCATATCCTTCGGGCGGACCGAAAAAATGTAGTAGCCTTCGGCCGTCAGGCGCCGGCGCAGCTCCGACTCCGAAGCGGCTTGTTCGGTCTGGCGCAGGACCCGGCCAGCCGGGGTCGCGATTTTGCAAACATAGTCCATGTGCCACTCAGCCTATTTCGGCGTGACGTGAGGAGCCTTCAGCTAACAATCAGGTGTCAGGTGTCAGGTTTTAGGTGCCGGATGACCGGAGCCAGGTTTTGGGCGGTGGATTTAGGAAAGGAAAGCAGCGCCGCACGCATTTCCTGACACCTGAAACCTAACACCTGACCGACCGCTGACTGCTATGGAGAGCGGAACTTACCAACTACTGTAGTCGGTGCCATCCAGGGCCGTTCCTTCGGATCCGCTGTGGACGTCCACAACCCCGTTCACCGTCTGGTTGGAGCCGGTGGGGACGTCTTCTGTATCCGCCTTCCACGTTTCGTTCGACCCGGTCATCGGATCAACCGGAATCCCGCCATGAAGGTATCCGGAATCCACCAGATCCTGGAGCGCCGAGGGTGGCTGTTGCTTGTCTATGCTGTATTCGTCGATGACCTTCCGCATGGTGTACAGATCGTCGCGCAGCACGGCCTCCTTGGCGCGTTGAATGGCCATGCGATAGGACGGCAGAGCGATGGAGGCCAGGATCAAGATGATGGTCAACACCATTGTCAATTCAAGGAGCGTGAAGCCCGCTTCCAGAACTCGCTGCGCGCTTTTTCTGGCTCTCAACATAACCTTACTTTCGCCCGATCCTTCTTCCTCGCACTGTAGCGGCGCTCAACGCCTGCCGCGATGCAAATCGGGAGCGCCGAAACAACCGGCAGTCGCAGACTGCCGCGACAGCACTTTCGCTCGGCGCCTCGGCGGTCCCTGCCGGGTAAACTCCGACCGCCGCTACCGGTCACCAACTCGAGTACGGAGTCCCGTCCAGCGCCGTGGCCTGGCTCAGAGAGTACACGTCAAACAGATTCTGGCCACCCCAGGTCGTGGCGTCAGCATCATCCTGCATCGACCTCATCCCCCACTGCGCTTGGCCGGTCATGGGGTCCACCGGAATCCTGCGCAGGAACTTGTACCGTGTGTTAGAGGTTGCGCCGAGGGTCACGCCTTTCACCAGGGTGTCGAGGTCTGGCGGGTAGCCGAATGTGTCGATTTTGACCCGGATCAAGCCGCGGTCGGAGAAGTCCTTGTAGCGGTCGATGGCGGAGCGGATCTCGCGCAGGTCTTCCCGCAGCACTTCCTCGCGCAGCCGCTGGGCATGAATGCGCTCTAGCGGCAGCGCGGCGCTGGCCAGGATCATCATAATAGCCATCGCCGCGATCAGCTCGATCAGGGTAAAGGCTTCTTCGCGCCAAGCCCCAGTTGCGGATTTGGGCCGTGCGGCCCTCATTGGTCTCTCCCTGGAATCCGGTAGGGCATCATGGGCCGGGCGGGGCCGCTCGATCCGCTCAGGTTTGCCGTCGCCTCCGAGGGGCTTTCGGGAAGGCGGACCACCCGCGGCGTCATCATGATCAGCACTTCCTGGTCATTTTTCTCGTAGCTGGTGGTCGAGAAAAGGTACTTGAGAATCGGAACTTCACCCAACCCCGGCAACCCGGACGTCTCCCGGGTGATCTGCGTCTGCAGCAATCCGCCGAGCAGACTGACCTCGCCCTCCTTTAACCGAATATCGTGCTCAATATCGCGCTGCGTGAAGGTTGGCTCCTCAATGCCCCCGATATTCACCGAAGCTCCTTCCGAAGAAATCTGAATATGGGCGTGGAGACTGATCTCACCGTTGGTCGAGACGTGCGGAGTAATATCCAGCTTGACGCCTACATCCTGATACTGGAATTGGGTATTGGCCAGCAACCCAAATCCGCCCGTCTGCGTGGCGACGCCTGTGGGCACGCCAAAGCTGCCTGTGGCGATGGGTACGCGCGAGCCAATAGTCAACTTGGCGGTCATTCCGTCCGTCACTCTGACTTGCGGATTTTGCATGATGTGCGTCTGCGTATCACTCAGGAGCGCATTGGCAATAACCCCCGGCAGGACAATGCTGAAGTCTTTCGGTTTGAGACCCGAAAGCTGGTTTAAGGCCAGAGTCGGAACCGTACCGGCGGCGGCACCTGCCGCTAATGGTGGATTAAAACCGATCGCCGCCAGCGTGTCATTTTGAAGCGGCACTGGCGCAAGCCCCAGGTCGCGGATGCGGTCACGGTTTGCTTCCAGAACCGTAATGTCGATCAGGACCTCAGCTTTGCCCAGATCCAGGCTGCGAATGAGCTCCTCCGCGGCTTGTACCTTTTCGGGCGTGTCGCGGATGATGATGGAATTCGATGCCGGATTGTCAAAAACCTGCTGTGCCCCCACTACCTGCTTGAGCGCTGAAAGGATCGCCGTTCGATCCGCCGGCGTCAGGGGATTCGATAGGTAAACGGTCTTGAGGACCTCGTTCTGTAACATCCGCCGGTTGTTGGGCGTATCGGGAATCACCAGAATGGTGTTGGGCGTGACCGCTTTCCAGAACACGTTGGCTTCGTACGCGGCCACCTGGATGGCATCCGCAATCTTGATGTTCGTCAAGTCGAGCGAGATGGGTCGCGGCTGAAAATCGTGGTAGAAAACCACATTCAAATTTGCCAGTTTTCCGAGCGTTTCGAATACCTTGCGGCTATCGGCGGAGATATGTAGATGGGCAATCGGCTCCGGGGGCATAGCTTTCAATTGAATCTCGCCCTCGGACGCCGTGGCGGTGCGGGTTTGCATGGCATTCTTCAACGCCTCCTGCCGGGCCTTGACTTCAGCCACTTGCTTGGTCAAAAGCTTTTTCAGTTCCTGTGCCGCGGCCTGATCGGTTGGATCAATGCTCACCGCCTTCTGGAATTCCGCCGCCGCCTCATTGTATCGGTATTCCAACATGTCGCGCCGGCCCCGGTCGAGGTGAAAGAACGATGCCTTGGTCCGAGCTTCTTTCTCGTGAATCAGAAATTCGGAATTATCCGGCTGGGATTGGAGGGCCTTATCATAGTCGATAACCGCCGTGTCGTAATCCTTGTGCAATTCGGCTTTGCGGCCATCACGGAAGGCAACGCTCGCAGGGGTACAGGCGAAGCAAAGGATCAGACCCGCTCCTGCAGTTCCCAACCCGACATAGCGGCTCAAACCCATGCGTCTGGACTTACACCCCCAAACCTTCAAACTCACTTCATTATGGTCTAATTGCGGAGCAGAGGCAAGCAGCGTTTGCGCCTCCGAAGCCGCGTTTCTGCAACAGTTCGGAGCCGCTTCACCCGGCCCGGCAATACCTTAAAGATGCAATTCCTCCAGCTTAACTTTGGTCCAGCCCGCATTCCCAATACTCGGAAGGTGTTGGGAAATAGCCAGAAAACCTTATGCTAGGACCCAAGCTGCTCAGCGCCAACGAATGAGTTCGCCTTTGCGTTCCTTGGCGGCTGGGCAAGAGGTTGCCGTTATTTCTCACCGCCTCTTATCTCAGTCCCACGAGCTCTTGCCGCATGGGTCCATAGACGGGAATTGGACACTTTGGGTTGCCCATCCGTCCACCGTCTATTTCTTTATAGAGGGTTTGATGGCGAAAAGAGACTGCCCGTACTCCACCGGTTGTCCGTTCTCGACATAGACCCTTACGATTTCACCGGCGACTTCGGATTCAATCTCGTTCATCAGTTTCATGGCTTCAATGATGCAGAGAATCTGTCCGACCTGAACCACATCGCCAGGGTTCACCAAGGGCGGTGCACTGGGGGCGGGCGAGCCGTAAAACGTGCCAACAATCGGGGATTTGATGATGTGAAGCCCCTCTGGAGACTCGCTGGTAGGCTCCGGATGAGCCGCAACCGGCTGCGGCAGCGGGACTGGAGACGAGAGGGCGGCCGGAGCCGGCATAGCAGTGACTGCGGCGGACGTGGCCAAGACCGGCGACTCGACACTCTGTCCCCGGCGCACACGAATCCTGGAGCCATTCCGCTCCATTTCGAATTCACTGATTCCGTGCTCAATCAGAAGCTCCAAAAGCTCCCGGACTTCCTCCATGCTCCAGGAACCCTCAGCCTCCTGGTGTCGAACCTTTTTTGCAGGCATCCTAAAGATTCCCTCGTCAAGGCCTATGTTTCGCCGCGCCACGGCGTCGGCAGACGTCTTGTTCAGCATCCCGCCCGGCAGGTCTAATACAAACGCGGGAACGGAGATTACAGCCTCGCTGTAGCGGCGGTCTATGACCG
>JBOGKI010000047.1:0-13963 GCA_050745605.1 Terriglobia bacterium
CAATCGCCCCGCGGTTCCCCATGCTGTCGCCGTGTTCCACGGTTCCCGCCAGCACGTAGGTGATGGTCTCGATGCCGCGGTGCGGGTGCCAGGGGAAACCGGCCAGGTAGTCCTCCGGCCGCTCGTTGCGGAAGTCGTCAAGAAGAAGGAACGGGTCGAAGTCGGACGTGTTGCCGAATCCGAACGCGCGGCGCAGGTGGACGCCCGCGCCTTCGAGGGTCGGCTTGGATATAGCGAGCCGCTTAACCGGTCGAAGGGACATATTAGCCTCCCGTACCGAGAGTCTAACCTCTTCAACGCGGTGTTGCAAATGCTCCGGCGCTTCTGCAGTGGCTCAACCTGGCTTCTGTAGCGGCGGTCTGTGACCGTCGTAGTGCATTCCACGTCGCTTTCGGCGCTCATAGAGCGCCGCCACAGCAACTGGCAATTCTTGCTCAATTTGTTCGCTTACCCGCGAGGCCATTGAGTCGCGCCCGTGAGAAGCGGCCTTTTCAACCGTCACCGTTTGAATTTTGGAAGGAACTCGTTTGCTGGCACGCATTCTGCATTCGCCCGCTACCTGCCAGAGGTACATGGCCGCGTAAGCTCGCCACGGCCGCCAAGCTTCGGCGCGCCGCTCCAGCTCGTGCACCTTCCCTAACGCCAAGGCGCGCAGAAGGCCGAGATCGCCGGACGGAAACGCATCGGGCTCGCCGAGCGCGCGCATCGCCACGTATTGGGCAGTCCATTTCCCAATGCCCGGAATCTCACATAGCCGGGCCAGGAAAGCGCCGGCATCCATGATCCCCTCAAAGCGGATCTGACCATCGCAGACAGCACGGGCGAGCGCGCGAATGGTCGCGGCTCGCGCCCGGATAACACCCACGGTGGCCAAGTCGGCTTCGGCCAGAACCTCAGGGGCGGGAAAGAGGTGAGTGAGATGGCGGGCGGCGGAAAACGGACGCCCGAAGGTTCTGGCGATGCGGCCCGCGAGCGTTGTCGCGCCCTTGACGCTGATCTGCTGGCCGAGAATCGCTCGCGTCGCGAGTTCGAAACCATTCCAGCAGCCCGGCACCCGTAACCCCGGATCAGCTTCAATCCGCCCAACCAGCGCGTCGTCGGTCCTTAGACTTCGCGCGATGACCTCCCAGTCGGCGTTCAGATCGAACATGGCGCGGATTCGCTCGATAATGAAGAACAGCGAGCGGGCATTGCCAAACTGTAGACGCACGGCCAGTGCGTGGTTTCGCTCCTCCTGTGAGACCTCAAAGTAGCCGAGGCTGCCGTTCAAGGAAATGGAACGGCGATAACTGCCCCGTTCTACCACTTCGACGCCGGGCGTGGCGCGAGGCGCCAGGAAGGCCAACATACCCTTCCAGTGATACGGGGGGCGGTAACGAAGGCGGAAGAGGTACTGATTTTCCGGCTGGACGGCCGTCTGCGGCGCCAGCCTGCGAATTTGAGTTGGGGTTCGATGATAGATCTTGCGGACGTCGGCATTGAATCGCCGCACGCAGCCGAAGCCGGAAGCGAGGGCAATCTGGGTCATGGACAAACTGGTCTCGTCGATGAGCTTCTTCGCAAAGTGCAGACGCCGCGTTTGAGCTACCGCGCTCGGCGTCGCCCCCAGGTGCCGCAGGAACAGGCGGCGAAGATGGCGTGAGCCAACTCCCAGGCGTTCGGCAAGAGCTTCTACCCCGCCGTCCTCCAGGCCGCTCTCATCGATCAGCCGCAGGGCGCGCGAAACGCTGCTGGAAGTTCCCAACCAGGCGGGAGTGCCAGGCGAGCACTCGGGCCGGCAACGCAGACAGGGACGGAAACCTGCTTCCGCCGCCGCCGCCGCGCTCGGAAAGTAGCGTACATGGCTCTCTTTTGCATGCGGAGTGGGACAAATCGGGCGGCAGTAGACTCCGGTGCTGAGCACGCCGATGAAGAACTTGCCATCGAAGCGCGCGTCGTACGACAGCCTGGCCCGCGAACACACCTGCCAATCCAGATTCATATCCTGCCCGAACTTATGATAGTCGATCCTGCAGAACCGACTGGACGTTTTCGGACTACACTCCAAATTTTCGAACCCGCCGGTAGCGGACTAGTTTCGTCTCTCGCCGTCGTCATTCCCGCAAAGGCGGAATCCACGCGGTAAGGAGGAATGTCGCTTTGAAGCGTTCCAGGAAAGCAGTGCCTTCCTCGTTCGAGGATCAGGACATGGATTCCCGCTTTCGCGGGAATGACGATGGATAGCGAACCACCTCGGAAAACAAGGTCCGAAACGGCCAAGCCGCCGACAACAACGTCCGCAAACGTCCAACCTGGTTCGGCCAACCGGTCTACGTTGATTGATGTGGGTGGCCCTCGTGGCACCGGACCCATTTGCCTGTTGCAGAGGAAGCGGGCTGTTAACCCGCGGGATAGAGAATGCTCAGGCCGGCAGCGCGATCCCCCGCTACAGGAACAAACCAAAAAGGAGGCAACATGAAATCGAGGATCAGGATATTGACGTGTGCGATGGCGATGACTTTATTCGTTTGGCTGGCGGCGCCGGTTCGATTCGCCGCGCAAAACCAGCAGGACCACAACCAGCAGTTCCACTACTATGTATTTAACCTCGGGACCCTAGGCGGATCATCCAGCATCGGCAATAGCATTAACAACCGTGGTTGGGTGACCGGTGTTTCCAACCTGGCGGGGAATACGGACGCGCACGCCGCACTGTGGCTATACGGATTGAAACTCGACCTCGGCACCCTCGGAGGGCCCAACAGCGGTACGCTTTGGCCGGTCCACAACAGTCGGGGCGAAATTGCGGGAGTCTCCGACACTTCCAACACGGATCCGTTTGGGGAGATCTGGAGTTGCGGAGCTTTTTTCCCTGCCTCACATACGGGCCATACCTGTGTTGGGTTCGTGTGGCGGCACGGAGTAATGACGCCGCTCCCCACGCTGGGCGGAAATAACGGTTTTGCCACCGGCGCCAACAACCGTGGCCAGGTGGTGGGCTGGGCGGAGAACACAGTTCATGACCCAACCTGCGTCGCACCCCAGGTCCTCCAGTTTGAGGCGGTCATTTACGGGCCGAATTTGGGCCAGATCCAAGAACTCCCGCCGCTTTCCGGCGACCCGGACGGAGCTGCTACAGCCATCAACGACCAGGGCCAGGTCGTCGGCATCTCGGGTATTTGTCAGAATGCTGTCGGGGACCTGAGCGCCGAGCATGCCTTGCTCTGGCAAAACGGCAAACCGATTAATATAGGCAACCTGGGAGGCGCCGGATGGAACACTCCGATGGCCATCAATGACCGAGGTCAAGTGGTCGGTTTTTCCGATCTGCCGGGCGATGATAAT
Organism: Terriglobia bacterium; assembly: GCA_050745605.1. Classification (GTDB taxonomy): domain Bacteria; phylum Acidobacteriota; class Terriglobia; order UBA7540; family UBA7540; genus CALCEB01. The sequence continues at coordinate 3,325 of JBOGKI010000047.1, forward strand.
GGCCAAAACCCGAATTTCCACGCTTTCCTCTGGACCAAAAGCCGTGGCATCCAGGACCTCGGCACGCTTCCCGGAGACGTTCTTAGTGAAGGTATAGGCATTAACGACCAGGGCCAAGTGGTGGGCGTATCGTGCACCGCAGGCTTCGCAAGCTGCCGGGACTTTATTTGGCAAAACGGCGTCATGACGGACCTCAACACCCTCATTCAGCCTGGCTCCTCTCTGTATTTGATCTCCGTCGGGGACATCAATTCCGCTGGGGTGATCACGGGCCAGGCCCTCGATGAACAAACCGGCGACACTCCAGCCTTTGTGGCGATCTCCCTTCCGGGCGAAGCGGCGCAGGCCGGACGCAATTCACAGAAGGTCATGCTTCCGGAGAGCGTCCGTGAGCAGCTTTCGCGGCGGCTCGGCCCTGGGCGCTCAGGAGCCGCGAACCAATAGAACAGCTATGGCCACGTGAAGCTGCGCCATCTTTTATTTTGCCCTCGGTACGAGGGACTCTTCCAGCGTCGGGTAGTGGTCTCTGAGGCCAGATTAGGTCGAGAAGATTCGGGCTGGCAACATGTCTTTGGCCAAGCTGCGTCGCCGTTGCCAAAGTAACAAATAAATAGGGATCGGGTCGGGTTGCAGGTCACGCCGCCGCGCAGCGCGCCCCGGCGCGGTCTGTGACCGCCGTTGTTGACTCCACATCGTTTCCGGCGCTCATAGAGCGCCGCTACAGCAAACTGAGTCATTACCCCAGCGTCGGTTGAATTGACGAACCAACGAAATGCCCGGTATAATGAGACTTCTGTACGCCACAGCGAGGATCAGACTGACATGTACGCTATTTTTCGGACGGGCGGGAAGCAATTTAAAGCGTCTCCGGGAGACGTGATTCGGGTGGAAAAGCTTACGGGCGAGCCGGGTGCGACGGTGGAATTCAACCACGTGCTGGTGGTTCGCCGCCACGAGGTAAAAGTTGGCGCGCCGCTGCTGGACAACGCCAAGGTGGTTGGAACCATCGTGCGCAACGACCGCGCTCCCAAGATTCGCGTTTTGAAATACAAACGCAAGAAGCAGTATCGCCGCACCATCGGCCATCGCCAATCCTTCAGCGAAGTTCGAATCAGCGAAATTGTGGGTGGCTGAGGCGGCCGCGATTTCTTGGCTGTAGCGGCGGCTGCAAGGCGGGGAGCGCCGACGTTCGACCATCGGGACCGTCGGTCATAAACCGCCGCTACAGAATTACGTTTCGAGTCGCGTCTCCGATTCAGTGAAGAGGTTTTATCATGGCGCACAAAAAAGGATTAGGAAGCTCAAGAAATGGCCGGGATTCGAACGCCCAGCGGCTTGGCGTGAAGCGCTTCGCGGGTCAACTGGTGAGCGGCGGGTCGATCATCGTCCGGCAACGCGGGTCTCGATTGAAGCCAGGGGAAAACGTCGGCATCGGCAAGGACGACACGCTCTATGCCAAGGTTGCCGGCGTGGTGCAGTTTGAGGACAAGGGCCGTAGCGGCCGATATGTCCATATTCTGGTTCCTGCTGAAAACTGAAAGCGTCTGGGCGGGTTTTCGCCGGATGGTTCACCTGTGGAGCGGCAGCCTGTCTATTTTACTGGAGGCCGGACCGCAACGGCGCCACCTAACTTCGCGTGAATCCGGCGGCCCGGCCTTGGCCGGCTCGAGTTCAGGGGCGCGACGCGTGACGCTTCCAACCCGCCCTTCTGTTTCCTCTTTCTGCCCGGCCTTCAAGGAGTTTGCAGCGTCCTCCAGCCTGGTATCTGACAAATTTCTAAATTCCGAATTCCGTGTTTATTGACGAAGCTAAAATCTACGTGTCAGGCGGCGCCGGAGGAAACGGTTGCATGGCGTTTCGCCGGGAAAAATTCGTTCCTCGCGGCGGGCCCAGCGGCGGCGACGGCGGACGCGGCGGAAGCGTCATCCTGGAATCCAACGGACACCTGAACACGCTGCTGAAATTCCGTTACAATCGGGAGTTCAGAGCCGAACGAGGGGGACACGGCGAAGGGTCGAACCGCCACGGCCGAAACGGCGAAGACGTGGTTATTCCAGTGCCGGCGGGAACGCTGGCGCGCGACGAAGCGACCGGCGAGCTATTGTGGGACTTCGGCGAAGCGGGCCAGCGATTTGTGGCGGCGCGCGGGGGGCGTGGAGGGCGAGGCAACGCCCGCTTCGCAACGTCCACCAACCAAGCGCCGCGGCGAGCCGATCCGGGTGAAGCCGGAGAAGACCGGACGCTGCTCCTTGAGCTGAAACTGCTCGCCGACGTCGGCTTGGTAGGGTTTCCGAACGCCGGCAAGTCCACGCTAATTTCGCGGCTCAGCGCCGCACATCCGAAAATTGCGGATTATCCCTTCACGACGCTCGAACCGTGCCTGGGTGTGGTGGAGCTCAGTGGAGACCGTTCCTTCGTCATGGCGGATATTCCCGGCTTGATTGACGGCGCCCACCTGGGACGGGGGTTGGGAATCAGATTTCTCAAACATATCGAGCGCACCCGGCTCTTGCTGCACCTCATCGACGCGGCCGAAACCAACGAACGGGACCCCGAGGAAGATTACCGCATCATTCTGGGGGAGCTCGGTAGCTTTGAGCCGGAAGTGGCGAACAAACCGGCTATTCTGGTGGCGTCGCGGATGGATGCGGCCGGCAGCGGAACGCGAATTCAAAGGCTGCGGCAATTCTGCGACGCACAGAAGCTTCCGCTGATAGAAATTTCGGCGGTGACAGGCGAGGGTCTGGAACACTTGAAACGCGAAATCGGCAGGCGGCTGGAGCGGATGCCGCGCCCGGCGATGGAGAGAAACGCTGCAACGGAAATGGCGGAGTCCTCAGCCGTGGAAAACGAGCCCCTGTGAAGATCGCCATTTTCGGAGGGACGTTCGATCCCATTCACACCGGCCATGTGCGCGCGGCGGAGGCCGCGGCGCGGCGCTTCCGGTTGGATCGAGTTCTATTCGTGCCGGCCGGAAATCCTCCTCACAAGCTCGAAGATCACCTCACCCCGTTTCTCCACCGGTTTGCGATGGTATCGCTCGCTTGCGCCGGTAAGCCCCGATTCGTGCCGTCCCTGCTGGAAGAGCCGCGCCAGGATGGTCATCTCCATTACTCGATCGACACCGTCCGCGCGGCGGGGAAACTGCTGCGTCGGGCTGATCAACTCTATTTCCTGATCGGCCTGGATGCCTTTTTGGATCTTCCGCAGTGGAAGAATTACCGGGGTCTCCTCAACCTTGTGAATTTCGTGGTCGTTTCCAGGCCGGGATTTCGGCTGGATGACATCCTCAAGGTGATTCCGCCAAGCCTTCGGAAGGACCACGGCGGCAAAGTGCGGAAAGACTCCATTCGCCTGAAACATTCGAGGCTGCACATTCTGACGGGAGTTGACGTGCTTGCAGCGTCCCGAGAAATCCGCGAGGCGATTGAACAAGGCAAAAGCGTGAAGGGACTCCTCCCGCCTCTGGTTGAGGAGTACGTTGTCAAACAGAGGGTTTATTCACGCCAACAGCGGGAAATAAGATTGAGATGAATCCGGACCTCCACAAGGCGGTGCGCGCGGCCGGGGACCACAGGGCTCTGGACATGAACATCCTGGACCTTCAGGAGGTTTCCTCCTTCACCGACTTTTTCCTCATTTGCAGCGGAACCTCCACACGGCACACCCAGGCGATTTGTGACGCCGTGGTGGAGAAACTGAAAAAGTCCGGCATGTCACCCGCCCACGTCGAAGGATACCGGCAGGCGGAATGGATTCTGGTGGATTACTTGAATTTTGTGGTGCACATTTTCCTGGAGCGCGCCCGGAAGTTTTATGATTTAGAGCGGCTCTGGAAGAACGCCAAGAAGATCCCGGTCCCGAGCGAAGATGCGGAGGGCATCCGCACCGGATAGCTGTCGCGCTTGGCGTTAACGGCATGGCCTCGGTAGGGTGAAGGCATGAAGATTCGGGTGATCTGGGAGGGCCGGACGCGGGACGAGCGCTTCCGGGCCCTACAGAGCGAGTACACAGAGCGCATCGCGCACTTCGTCCCGCTGAAGGTGGAGGAAGGCCGGGAAGACCCCCGCGCGAAGGGAGCCGCCAAGGGCAAGTTGACTCCATTCGAAGAGCGTCTGAGTGGAAAGACCCGCGATTGTCTGATCGTGGTGCTTGACCCGCGCGGCCAGGAATGGACCTCGGAGAAGTTTGCGGCGTGGCTGGGTCAGCAAGCCCTGCAGGGAACCAAGGAACTCGCATTTGTGGTGGGCGGCGCTGAGGGGTTTTCCGAGCCATTTCGCCGGCGGGCCGGTCTATTGCTTTCGCTCTCCAGGATGACGCTGACCCATGACTGGGCGCGCACATTGCTGCTCGAGCAAATCTATCGCGGTTTCACCATTCTACGCGGCTATCCTTATCCGCGCTGATTTTCACACGAGGAGAACACGACGCCTTGCCGGAAGCAAAGAAGGGCCTGATCATTGTCCACACGGGGCCGGGCAAAGGCAAGACGACGGCGGCGCTGGGCCTGGGATTTCGCGCCGTGGGAGCGGGCCTGAAGGTGATCATGGTACAGTTTATCAAGGGCTCCTGGCATTATGGCGAACTCGATGCCGCCAAGATGCTGGGCGATGATCGCTTTCAGATTCTTCCCATGGGGCGGGGGTTTGTGAAGGTCGGCGTGGAGAAGCCGGACCCGGAGGATGTCCGCAAGGTGGAAGAAGCCTGGCGTTTTGCCAAGGAGAAAATCGGGAGCGGCGCTTATGAGATGGTGATCCTGGATGAAATCAACTACGCCATCAGTTATAAAATGCTCGACCCGGAAGAAGTGGTCGAGACGCTGCGTGCGAAGCCGGAGCTGGTCCATGTTGTCCTGACCGGGCGCAACGCCCATCCGGCGATTGTGGAATGCGCGGACTTGGTTACGGAAATGCGGGAGATCAAGCATCCCTACGCGAAAGGGATCATGGCCCAGCGCGGCATTGAATACTGAGTGCGCCCGATGGCCAACACCGTCCTGGCGCCGCATGAAGCGCGAAAGCACGGGACATCCGGTTGAGAGCCCCTCCTGTGCTATGCTGCTCTTGGTTCCTGACCGCCGTCCCGGAAGCGTGGGTGAGCCCTGAGAGAAACGCGGAAAACCCCGACGGACCTGACAGGCTTCCGCCGCCATAACTCTCACCATTATCATGACCTGGTTTCGCAAGGAGAGGACTCCGCTCGAAGCGCCCAAGGTGAAGCGCGTGCAGACCGAAGGGCTGTGGGTGAAGTGCGAAAACTGCAAGCAGACGCTCTGGAAAAAGGATCTGGAAGCGAACTTGCGGTGTTGCCCAAACTGCAATCAGCATTTTAAGATGGGGTCGCGCGCCCGTTTGGCGATGCTCTTTGACGAGGGCCATTACGAAGAACGGGATGCTGGCCTCGCCTCCGCCGATCCGCTGGGATTCAGGGACACCAAGCTCTACCGCGACCGTCTGTCCAAAGCCCAGAAAGAAACGGGAATAAAAGACGCGCTGATTACGGGCGAGGGAACATTGGAAGGCCATCGCCTGATCGTCTGCGCCATGGAATTTCAGTTCATCGGCGGAAGCATGGGCGCCGTGGTGGGAGAAAAGATTGCGCGGGGCATTGACCGGTGCGTTGAGAAGAAGCTTCCCCTGGTCATTGTTTCCTGCTCGGGCGGCGCGCGCATGATGGAGGGAACCATCAGCTTGATGCAGATGGCGAAGATCAGCGCCGGCCTGGCCCGGCTCGAAGAAGCCCGCAAGCCCTATATCTCCATCCTCACCGACCCCACCACCGGAGGCGTCACGGCCAGCTACGCCATGCTCGGAGACTTGAACATCGCGGAGCCTCGGGCCTTGATCGGGTTCGCCGGGCCTCGGGTGATCGAGCAGACCATCCGGCAGAAATTGCCCGACGGATTCCAGCGCGCTGAGTTTCTGCTCGAGCATGGAATGCTCGATGCCATCGTTCCGCGAAAGGAATTGAAGACCTATCTCGGGCGCATTCTCGGCATGTTGAATGCTTGACGCCGGTCATTATTCCGAGCCGCGCCTTCCTCATCTCAAACCCATGAATTACCGCGAAAGCCTCCATGAGCTTCTCTCCCTCGGCCACGAGCTGCGTGGCGTGAAGTTTGATCTCGAGGCCATTCGCAAACTCGCTCAGGCCCTCGGCAGCCCGCATCTTGAATATCCGAGCGTCCTCATTGCCGGAACCAATGGCAAGGGTTCCACCGCGAGCTTTTTGGCCAGTATTCTGGAACGGGCGGGATACCGCGCTGGCCTTTACACCTCTCCTCACCTGGTCCGCCCGAACGAAAGAATCTGCGTTTCCGGCAATGAAATTGACGACCCGAATTTTGCCGCGGCCTATACCGAGGTGCGACGGGCTGCGGACCGGCTCATCGCTGGGGGCGAACTGGCACACCTTCCAAGTTTCTTCGAAACGCTCACCGCCATGGCCTTCCACCACTTTCGAGCTTCAAAGATCGATTTTGCGGTTCTCGAAGTGGGCATGGGCGGACGACTCGACGCCACCAATATCGTGAAGCCGCGCGTCTCCATCATCACCAACATCGGCTTCGATCACATGGATTTCCTGGGTCATACGCTAAACGCCATCGCCAGTGAAAAGGCCGGCATTATCAAGGCCGGAATCCCGGTGGTTTCCGGTGTGAAAGAGCCGGAGGCTGCGGACGTGATCCGGCGGCGGGCGGCGGAACTTCACGCTCCCTTGATAGAAACCTTCGAGAGTGCCCGCGCCCTGGATCCAACTTCTCACCACGGTCGCTACACCTTTCACGTTCCGGCGGGGAGCGCGGGTTTGCTTAAGATCGACGTGCCGCTGGCTGGAAAGTTTCAGATGCAGAACGCAACCGCGGCGGTTCTGGCGGCCAGCGAGCTCCGTCGCCAAGGCTTCGCAATTTCCGGCAAGAACATTATCGATGGCATTCGCAACACGAGATGGCCGGGCCGCCTGGAACCCATTCTCCAAAAGCCGCTGGTGCTCCTTGATGGCGCTCATAATCCCGATGCTGCGCGGTTCATCGCGCAATTTGTGCGGGAGGAATTAGCTGGGCGGCCCATGAAGCTGGTTTACGCATCCATGCGCGATAAGGCCATTGTCCAGATCGGGGAATTACTTTTCCCGCTTGCCGATGAATTGTGGATTACCCAGACGGATCAGGCCCGGGCGGCATCTCCTGAGGAGATCATTGCCATCGTCGGAAAAGGCGCCTGGCGCTTCCATGCCGAACCGGACCCTGTGCGTGCCGCAAATGCCGCAATTGAAGCCGCGGCCGAAGCTGACGTCGTGCTGGTTACGGGATCGTTATTCCTGGTGGGAGCAGTGCGCAGCGCTTGGCTTCAGCGCTTGATTCACGACCGGCAGACTGCAACCGTTACGCCGTTTCCTGCCACAATCTAATGCCGGAGAGCGGAATCACGAGAGACCGGGTATCGAGCGGGAAGCGCGTCAAAGTCGTCATGCGCGCTAAGGAAACCTTCAGCTTGTTGCGGTCGCTGCTGTTCACGGACATGCTGATCTACCTTTACACCGGCGTGTGCGGAGCGGCTTCGCTCGCCGGCTCGTTGTTCGACTCCCACGGACGTTGGCAACACGGCTGTGCCCGGGTGTGGTCTTGGCTGATTCTGAAAACCAGCCGCATTCGCCTGGAGATTCACGGTCTCGAATACATCGAGCCGGAAAAGACGGTGATCTTTTGCTCAAACCATCCGAGCGCCATGGACATCCCGATCCTGTTCGTGAGCCTTCCAGTGGAATTCCGGTTCGCGGCGAAGCGTTCGCTGTTCCATGTCCCGTTCCTCGGCTGGCACTTGCGGCGCTCGGGCCACATTCCGGTGGACCGGGGACATCCGCGCAAGGCACTCAAGAGCCTGGACCAGGCTGCGGAAAAAATCCGGGCCGGAACGCCCGTGTTGCTATTTCCCGAGGGCAGTCGCAGCCGTGATGGAAGCATGGGAGAGTTCAAGGCCGGCAGCTTCTATCTGGCCATTCAGGCAGGTGTACCGTTGATCCCCGTCACGCTGAACGGAAGCCGCGCGGTGCTGAAGCCGGACTCGCTCCACATCAAGTCTGGCACCGTTGAGGTGATTATTCACCCTCCAGTTTCGACCGCAAACTTAACGCTTCATGATATCGAGCAGCTTTCGGACCAGGTGCGGAAAACGATTTTTTCGCGTTTCAAGAAACCGGATGAATGAATAGGAGCGCGCCCGCAAGGGCCTGACGAAAGCAGGGATTATTCGGGCACGGGTTGTGGCGGGGTCCCGACCGCCTCCATAGATTGTCCATGCTTTCGACGCTGAGGACGGCGCCCCACCCGCCAGGAGATCACGATAACGCCCATGCAAATCCGATTGGATGATCAGGTTGCAATCGTCACCGGCGGTTCGCGGGGAATCGGGGCCGCCACCGTCAAATTGCTTGCCCACGCGGGAGCCCAGGTGGTGTTCAGCTATCAGAAGGACGTGAAAGCGGCGCGCGACGTAGCCAAGGCGGCAAGCTGCGGCGGCAACAGCGTCTTGGCGGTTCGCGCCCATGCCGCCCGGACGAAGGATGCCAAGAAACTAGTGGATGCCGCCCTGCGCCATTTCGGCAGGATGGATATTCTGGTGGCGAATGCGGGAATCTGGAATCCGGAGAGGCTTCCCATTGATCAAATCACGGAGAAGCAGTGGGACGAAATGCTTGCGATCAACCTCAAGGGCGTTTATGCCATAATCCATCATGCAGTGCCTGTCATGCGCCGGCAAAAATCGGGCCGCATCATTGCGATCTCCTCCACCGCAGGCCAGCGGGGCGAATCTTTTCACACCCATTACGGCGCCTCCAAGGGAGGAATCATCAGCCTGGTGAAGGGACTGTGCACAGAACTGGCGCAGGATAACATCCTGGTGAACTGCGTTGCGCCCGGTTGGGTGGATACGGACATGTGCGTTCCCGTGACGCGCGAGCGGAAGGAACTTGAAAAGGTTAACTCGGGTATCCCTCTGCGCCGCTTGGCGCGCCCGGAAGAGGTTGCCATGCCCATCCTTTTTCTGGCGTCGGAGATGTCAACCTACATCACCGGTGAGGTCTTGAACGTGAACGGGGGAAACGTGCTCTGTGGCTAAGATGAACACGCCATCTGGAGAGAAAGGATGGCGAGAAATGACTTCGGTTCTCGCGCTTCTCACGGCCATGGCCATCGCGATCGGCACGATCGGCCTGGTCAGGATGCCGGGCCAGGTGCAGCAGACGGGTGGCGGAGCGCCCTCACCCGCGTCCCAGGTGGCGCCTCCTGCGGCGCCGGCTCCTGTGACTCGCATTGACCCCAAAGCCCAGGCGCTCCTTGACCGCGCTATTCAGGCGCTCGGCGGACCGGCTTTCATGAACTTCAAAACCATGAGCTCGGAAGGGCGGGCTTTCTCGATCGCCGACGGCGTGACAGCGGGTTTTGTGTATTACAAGAGCGCCATGGAATATCCGGACAAGCGGCGGCTGGCTTATGGGTTCGGCAAGAGCAAGCCCATCGTTCTGATCAACAACGGCGATAAGGGCTGGGAGATTGACCGGTATGGCCTCGTGGAGCAAAAGGGTAAGCAAATCAAAAACTGGAGGTTGGCAAACCGCTACAGCCTGGAGAATTTCCTTCGGCTTCGACTGCGCGAGCCTGGCGTCCTGGCGCTGACCGCCGGGCAGGACTTCATTGACAATTTGCCGGCCAGCATCCTGGATGTGTATGATTCACGCCACGTCGAGATCAAGCTCTACATCAATAGCCTGACGGGTTTGCCCCTCCGCATCACCTACCGGATCCAGGACCGGCTCACGCTCGATTGGAACGTCTACTCGGATTCCTACAGCGACTACCGGCTCATCGGCGGCGTGGAAACTCCCATGCACATCACTCGCTATTTGAATGATGACCGGGTGGCGGAGACCTTCCGGACGTCAGTCAAATACAACGAGACTCTTCCTTCCGGCTATTTCCAACCGGGAGAGTGATGCATAACGTTCTGATATAATATTGACATTGGAGACAGATTGACAGAGCAACCGAGGGTCCGTTCGACAACCATTCTGAGCGTTCGCCGCAATGGCCGCCTGGCAATGGGCGGTGATGGCCAGGTCACCATGGGCGAAAGCGTGGTGAAACAAAAGGCGCGCAAGATCCGCCGCCTTTACAATGACAAAGTGGTGGCGGGTTTTGCGGGCAGCACCGCTGATGCCCTCTCGCTGTTTGCCCGTTTTGAGCAAAAACTTGAAGAATTCCACGGTAACCTGAGCCGCTCCGTCGTGGAGCTGGCCAAGGAGTGGCGGACGGACCGTGCCCTCCGCCACCTGGAAGCGTTGCTCCTGGTGGCGGATGAGAAAAACACCTATCTGGTGAGCGGCAACGGTGACGTCATTGAGCCGGACGATGGCATCGTCGCCATCGGCTCCGGCGGCCCTTTTGCGCTTGCCGCAGCACGGGCGCTCGCCAACCACACGACCCTCAGCGCCAAAGATATTGTGGATCAGGCCATGAAGATCGCCGGTGAGATTTGCATTTACACCAATAACCAGATCGTTATCGAGGAACTCTGAGGCGAATGTTGCCGCGGCGGTCTGCGGCCGCTGTTTTTTCGGCGCTCACAGAGCGCCGTTACCG
>JBOGKI010000048.1:0-13838 GCA_050745605.1 Terriglobia bacterium
TGCCGGGAGACAACGTGGCGCTGGAGATCGAGTTGATCACGCCGATCGCCATGGAGAAGGGGTTGCGGTTTGCGATCCGGGAAGGCGGACACACGGTGGGCGCTGGCACGGTCACCGAGGTTATTCAATAGGCGGTGGGCAACGATGCTGCATGAAAAGATCAGAATCCGGCTCAAGGCCTATGACCATCGCGTGCTGGACCATGCGGCGGCGGAAATTGTTTCAACGGCCAAGCGCCAAGGCGCGCAAGTGGCGGGACCGATCCCTTTACCAACGGTGAAGAATAAGTACTGCGTGCTGCGCTCTCCTCACACGGATAAGAAGTCCCGTGAACAGTTTGAAATTCGCACTCACAAACGACTGGTCGATATCTTGGAGCCCACCGCGCACACCATTGAGGCGCTGACGAAGCTGGACCTGCCGTCGGGAGTGGATATTGAGATCAAAGCCTTCGGCAAGGAGCACACGAAGGTCTGAGGACAAGGGCTCAGGCTGGGTTGGACGCCGGACGGGGTGAGGGAGAGAGCGGCCTCAAAGGCCGCGAGTGATAAACATGGTGAATGCGATTTTGGGAAAAAAGTTAGGCATGACTCAGGTCTTTGCGGAGAACGGTGATGTGGTTCCGGCGACCGTTCTGAAAGCCGGCCCGTGCGTGGTCATCCAGCGCAAGACGGCCGCGAAGGATGGTTATGAGGCCGTACAGCTCGGGTTGGTGGAGCTGCCAGGACCGCGGCGCATGCCCAAGGCGCTCGAAGGCCACTTCAAGAAGGCGGGAGCCAATCCCACGCGCTTTCTGCGCGAGGTCCGGCTGCCCTCCGGCGAGGCGGAAGTGAAGGCCGGTGACAAAGTCCTGGTGGATCAGTTCGCTGTGGATGAGCGGGTGGACGTTGTGGGGGTTTCGAAGGGGCGCGGCTTTGCGGGATTTCACAAGCGTCATCACTTCGGTGGCGGCGGCGGTTCGCACGGTTCCATGTTCCATCGCGCGCCGGGATCGATTGGGGCGTCGGCGTTCCCTTCCCGGGTGCTGAAAGGCATGAAATCGGCCGGGCATATGGGAAATGCGCGGGTAACGGTTCGCAACCTGCGGGTGGTGCGAGTGCTTGCCGAAGATAATGCGCTAATCCTGGAAGGCGCGATTCCCGGACCCAACGGCGTGTATGTGGTGGTGGCCAAAGCCAAAGCTCCGCACCGCAAGGCTGCGGCTCAACCCGCCAAGTCCGAAAAAAAGAAGTAAGGATTCCTGGGTCGGCGTCCCTGCAAAGGTGCCAGCGGGCGCCGGATCAGCGGATGATAAAACCATGCCGAAAGTCGAAGTAAAAAACCTGGAAGGCCAGGTGGTAAGGGAGAGGGAACTGGCGGAGGCGGTGTTCGGCGCTAAGCCGAACCCGAGTCTGTTGTGGGAATCGGTTCGCGCCTACCTTGCCAACCAGCGCCGTGGTACGCACTCGACGAAGAGCCGTGGCGAGGTAAGTGGAGGCGGCAAGAAACCCTGGCGGCAGAAGGGCACGGGCCGCGCCCGCGCCGGCAGCATTCGCAGCTCTCTGTGGCGGCACGGGTCGATTGCCCACGGGCCGAAGCCCCGGGATTACGCGATCAAACTGCCCGCCAGGATGCTGCGCGGAGCTCTGCGCTCGGCACTGGCGGCAAAGTATCAGGATAATAAGCTGACGGTGGTGGAAGGCCTCGCCCTCGAGGAGGTCAAGACCCAATCCTTTCACCGTGCGCTCCACAAGCTGGGAATTCAAAAGTCGGTGCTGGTGGTGAATGATGCCGCGAACCACAATCTGGAGCTTTCCTCGCGCAATATTGAGGGTTGTGACCTAGTGTGGCATCACCAGCTCGAAGCGTATGATGTTTTGAGCCACGACGGGGTTTTGATCTCGGAATCGGCGCTCGCCAGGCTGGAGGAATCGCTGCAATGATCAAGAATCCTTACCAGATCCTGAAGCGGCCCCTCATCACTGAAAAAGGGATGGATATCCGGGAGAAGGCGCGAACGCTGATTATGCAGGTGGATCCGCACGCCAACAAATCCGAGGTTAAGTGGGCGGTGGAGCAGGCTTTCAAGGTAGAAGTGGAATCCGTCCATACCGCAAACTTCCGGGGCAAGATGAGGCGCCGGGGCCGCAATACCGGGTTCCGGCTGGATTGGAAAAAGGCTTACGTCAAACTTAAGCAAGGCGAGAAGGTCCCTGAGTTCCTGGAGAACGCATAAGGGCTCGGGCGGCCTTTGACCCACTGAAAGACGCAATCTATGGGCATCAAAACATATCGGCCATACACCGAGACCCGGCGGTTCCAGACGGGGCTGACGTTTGATGAAATCACGACGTCCGAGCCCCATCGCCCGCTGCTCGAACCGAAGCAGAGAATTTCCGGCCGGAACAATCAGGGCCGTTTGACCATCTGGCGGCGCGGGGGCGGCCACAAGCGCCAATACCGGATTATCGATTTCAAGCGCGACAAGTTCGGCATTGCGGCGCGCGTGGCGACGATCGAATATGATCCGAACCGTTCGGCCTTTATCTCGCTTCTGCACTATGTGGACGGCGAGAAGCGGTACATCCTTTATCCGCACGGGTTGAAGGTGGGTGATAAGGTGGTTTCCGGGCCGGAAGCGGATATCATCGCCGGCAATGCTCTGCCGCTGAAGAACATGCCGGTCGGCACCATGGTTCACAACATTGAGCTGCGCCAGGGCAAGGGCGGGCAGATGGTGCGCAGCGCGGGCGGCGCGGCGCAGTTGCTTTCGAAGGAAGGCGAGTACGCCCAGGTGCGGCTGCCGTCCGGTGAAGTGCGCAAGGTACACGTCGATTGCATGGCCACGGTTGGGCAGCTTGGCAATCTCGACCATGAGAACGTCACGGTCGGTAAGGCCGGCCGGACCCGGTGGCTGGGCCGGCGCCCCACGGTTCGTGGCGTCGCTAAGAATCCGGTAGACCATCCGCACGGCGGGGGCGAGGGCAAGACTTCCGGAGGACGGCATCCGGTCACGCCCTGGGGGCAGCCGACGCGCGGCCACAAGACTCGCAACAACAAGGCAACCGATAAGTTTATCGTCAAGCGCCGGGAGCGGAAGTAACGGGAGGGTGCGTTGGCAAGGTCACTGAAGAAAGGGCCGTTCGTGGATGGCCACCTGATGAAGAAGGTGGAGCAGCTCAACAAGCGCTTCGAGAAAAAGGTGGTCAAGACCTGGTCGCGGCGTTCCACGATCTTCCCGGAAATGGTGGGGCACACCATTGCCGTTCACAATGGCAAGAAGTTTATTCCGGTTTATATCACCGAGAATATGGTGGGTCACAAGCTGGGCGAGTTCGCGCCAACCCGGAGTTTCAAGGGGCATGGGGCCAAGGCGGCCACCGAAAGAGTCGCCGCCGCGGCGCCAGCTCCAAAGCCCGCAGCGCCCGCCGCAAGCTGAGGCGTGAAAACTGAATTCTGAAGGTTGAAAGAAGTCATGTTAGCTCAAGCCACTTCAAAGTACATCCGCATCTCGCCCCAGAAGGCGAGGCTGGTGGTGGATCTCATCCGGGGCAAACGCGCCGGTGAGGCGCTGAGTATTCTGAAGTTCACCAAGAAGCGTGTGACCCGTGAAGTGGAGAAGGTGTTGCTTTCCGCCATCTCCAATGCCGAGCAGAAGGCGGAGAACGTGGACGTGGAGCGTCTGATGGTGGCCGCGGCCTACGTCAACGAAGGGCCGCGCATGAAGCGCATCCGGCCCGCGCCGCTGGGCCGCGCCTTCCATTATCAGCGGCGAATGAGTCACATCACGGTGGCGGTGGAAGAGACCAAGAAAGAATAGCAGGCTCCGGATTGCGGTTGGGATGAAGGCCGCAAGCCGGGATGTGGAAAGTTGCGGAGGCGAAGCGTGGGACAGAAAGTACATCCCTACGGATTCCGGCTGGGATACACCAAGACCTGGAAGTCGCGCTGGTTTGCCAAAAAGGGTTATGCCGACCTGCTTCATGAAGACCTGGTGCTGAAGAAGCGGCTGAAGGAGAACCTGAAAAGCGCCGGCGTGGCGTCGATTGAAATCGAGCGGCCCGGCAATAAGCTGAGGATCACCATCAACACCGCCCGACCCGGCATCATCATCGGTCGGAAGGGCGCCGAGATTGACCGGTTGCGCCAGGAAGTTCAAAAGCAGACGGGACGCGAGGTTTTGCCCATCAACATTCAGGAGGTGCGGCGTCCGGAGCTGAACGCGCAACTGGTGGCGGAATCGATCTGCCTGCAGCTTGAAAAGCGGGTCGCCTTCCGGCGCGCCATGCGTAAGGCGGTGGATTCGGCGCTACGCTTCGGATGCCAGGGGATCAAGGTGCGGTGCGGCGGGCGGTTGAACGGCGCGGAAATTGCCCGCTCCGAATGGTACCTGCAAGGCCGCCTTCCTCTGCACACGCTACGCGCCGACATTGATTTCGGCATGGCTGAAGCGCGGACGACCTACGGCGTGATTGGGGTGAAGTGCTGGGTTTATAACGGAGAGATTCTGGCCCAGAAGCAGCGGCCGGCGCGGCGTGCCGAACCAGTCGCGGCTCCCGCGGCGCCTCCTGTGACGCCCGCGAGTCCGCCCCTGGCTCCTGAGCCTGAAGTGCCGCCGGAAGCGGCGGTGTAAGGCTCGAGTCTGTTGTGACTTTCACCGGAGGCATGAAGCGAAAACGGAGAAAATGATCGTATGTTGATGCCCAGTAAAGTGAAGTTCCGCAAGCAGCAGCGCGGCCGCATGCGCGGCAAAGCGTGGCGGGGGTCGCATCTCTCCTTCGGCGATTTCGGGTTAAAGGTGTTGGAGCCGGGTTGGATTACCGCGCGGCAGATCGAGGCGGGACGTGTGGCGATCATGCGATTCATCAAGCGCGGCGGCAAACTCTGGATTCGTGTGTTTCCTGACAAGCCCGTCACCAAGAAACCGGCAGAAACCCGCATGGGCAAGGGAAAAGGCGCCCCGGAGTTCTGGGTGGCGGTGGTGAAGCCGGGCCGGGTGTTGTTTGAGATGGAAGGCGTGAGCGAAGCGGATGCCCGCGAAGCATTGCGCCTGGCAAGCCACAAGCTTTCCATTTCGACGCAATTCGTATCGCGGGCCGGAGCGGCCTAAGGGATCCGAGGAGTGAAGGCATGAAGACAGAAAAGATTCGCGAGTGGAATGAGGACGAGCTTCAAACCAAAGAGCGTGAGTTCTCCGAGCAATTGTTCCGATTGAAGTTTCAGATGGCGAGCGGGCAAACGGGCGTCCTGCAGAAGATCCGGGAGTTGCGGAAGGATATCGCGCGGATCAAGACCATCCGCCGCGAGGCCGAGCTCCCCGCAAAAAAATAACGGAGCGATCACTGAATTGAGCCGGCCTGGAGCCGGCGATTTTTTGGAAAGCGGTCTATGAAAACACGACGGCAGGAAAAGGTCGGGGTGGTCACGAGCAACAAAATGCAAAAGACGGTCGTGGTGACCGTGGGGCGTCAGATTATTCATCCGCTCTATAAACGGGTGGTGAGACGGTCAAGCAAGTTTCATGCTCACGATGAGAAGGGCCAATGCCAGGTGGGCGATACCGTCCGGATCGAGGAAACCCGGCCGATGAGCGCGCTGAAGCGCTGGCGGGTGGTTGAAGTGGTGACGCACGTTTCTCAGGCTGTGCTGGAGCCGGAGGTGAAAGCATGATCGGAATGCGCACCATCCTGCGCGTGGCGGACAACTCCGGCGCCCGGAAGCTCTCTTGCATTCTGCCGGTCGGCGGTGACGTGGGTTTGCAGGCGGGGCTGGGTGATGTGGTGACGGCGGCGGTGAAAGAGGCCGCGCCGGACAGCGCCATCCCTAAAGGCAAAGTCGTGAAGGCGGTGATCGTGCGGATGCGCAAGGAACAGCGCCGCCGGGATGGCAGCTACATCCGGTTTGATGAGAATGCGGCGGTACTGATTAACGATGTGGGAGAGCCGGTGGGGACGCGCGTCTTTGGACCGGTAGCGAGGGAATTGCGCGAAAAGAAGTTTCTGAAGATCGTTTCGTTGGCGCCTGAGGTGTTGTGATGGGAAGTACGTTGGATATCCGGAAGAACGATACGGTGAGGGTTTTGGCGGGGCGGGACCGCGGCAAAGAGGGACGGGTGCTGGAAGTGGATCCCAGCCGCTACCGGGTTTTTGTCGAGCATGTGAACATGATCAAGCGTCATACCCGGCCGAACCCGGGCAAGCAGATTCGGGGTGGCATTCTCGACAAAGAGGGACCGATTCATGTTTCCAATGTGGCGCTGATCTGCGGGGAATGCGGACCGACGCGCATCCAGCACCGCGAGAAGGCGGAAGGGGAGAAAGTGCGCGTGTGCGTCAAGTGTGGCAAGGTTTTGGACCGGTAACTTGAAGAGGGCAGAAGGCGAAATGAATCCCCGTTTGAAAGAGCGATATCAGAAGGATGTGGTCCCGGCGCTGGTTGAGGCTTTCAAGTATACTAACGCCTCCGCCGTCCCTCGGCTGCGCAAGATCGTGGTGAATATGGGACTGGGCGAGGCGATTCAGAACGCCAAACTGCTGGATTCGGCGGGCCGTGACTTGGGACTGATCACCGGACAGAGGCCGGTGGTGACGCGCGCCCGGAAATCCATCTCCAATTTCAAGCTGCGTAAGAACATGCCTATCGGGGTGATGGTGACGCTGCGCGGCGACCGCATGTACGAATTTTTTGACCGTTTGGTGAACGTGACCCTGCCGCGCGTGCGGGACTTCCGCGGACTTTCGACCCGGGCCTTCGACGGCCGCGGAAATTACACCATTGGCCTTCGGGACCAATTGGTGTTTCCGGAAATCGACTACTCCAAGGTGGAGAAAACCAAAGGCATGAACATCTCGATTGTGACCGACGCCCGCACGGATGCTGAAGGTCTGGCGCTGCTACGTCACATGGGCCTGCCCTTCCGGCAAGAGGCGCGGCGCCGTTCCGCTGAGGGACAGGCGGAAGAGAAGGCGGGAGGATAATCAGTGGCGCGTACTTCGCAGATGGCCAAGCTCGTGAGAAAGCCCAAGTTCAAGATTCGTCACCGCAACCGGTGCCGCATCTGCGGACGCCCGCGGGGATATCTGCGAAAGTTCGAGATGTGCCGCCTCTGCTTCCGCCAACTGGCGCTGCGCGGAGACATTCCGGGCGTGATCAAATCAAGCTGGTAGATGCAAAGGCCGAAATTCGAAAATCGAGATCCGAAAACCGAAATTGGCTTCCCTCTGGACCACATCTGGGATTGCGAGTTCCCAATTTCGAGTATCGAACAGGGAGTTCTATGGCAGCCGTTACTGACCCTATTGCCGACATGCTGACGCGAATCCGGAACGGAATTCGCGCTCGCCACGCCCGCGTGGACATTCCCGCCTCCAAACTGAAGGTAAGCGTTGCCGCCATTTTGAGGGATGAGGGCTACATTGCCGGCTTCAAGGTCGCGGAGGAAGGGAAGAAGAAAGTCATCCGGGTTTCCCTGCGCTATACCGCGAACGGCAAGAGCACCATCTCCAGTCTGGATCGCGTCTCACGGCCGGGGCGGCGGGTTTATGTAGGTGTGGATGAGATTCCCCGTATCCTCGGAGGCATGGGGGTTGCCATCCTCACCACTCCAAACGGCCTGATGACGGGTAAGAATGCCAAGAAGGCGGGCGTCGGCGGTGAGTTGCTTTGTACGGTTTGCTAACGGCAGCAAGAGGGTTGTGCGTTAGGGAAGGGAGTGGGCGCGGGGTCTTACTGGAGGCAAGTCAGGCCGCAGCAAGCAACGCCGCAGCAAGCTCGATAGAACTTCGGTTTCAGGATAGAAAACCATGTCGCGGATTGGAAATAAACTGATCGATCTTCCCCAGGGCGTCACCTTCCAGCAGGAAGCCGGGGCGGCCAGTGTGACGGGGCCCAAAGGCACTCTTCGCGTGATGCTACCCTCTGGAATCCAGGTTGAGAAGCGGGATGGGCATTTGAAGGCGCGGCGCGAAGATGATTCGCAGGCTGCGCTGCAAGGTTTGGTGCGGAGTCTGCTGGCCAACGCCGTGCGGGGCGTGACGGAAGGATTTGAAAAGCACCTGGATATTGTGGGGATCGGGTATCGCGCGGAAGTAAAGGGGACGAACGTAGTGTTCAGTCTCGGTTATTCCCACCCCATCGAATTCCCGATTCCGCAAGGCTTGGCGGTTACAGTTGAGAAGCAGACGCACTTGGTGGTGAAGGGCGCAGATAAGCAGCGCGTGGGTCAGCTTGCCGCGGAAATCCGCGAGCTGAGACCTCCGGAGCCCTATAAAAACAAAGGTGTTCGTTACACGGGTGAGCGTTTGAAGAAGAAGGCTGGCAAGGCTGCGGGAGGCGCAGGCGCGGCCAAACAATAGACTCAGGATAGGTTTGGAAGGTTTGCCATGCTGAAGCTGGTTTCTAAGGACACGGCGAGGCGCCGCATTCATGTGCGAATCCATAAGAGGATTGTTCGCCAAGCTTGCTTGCCTCGCCTGAATGTCTTCAGATCGCTCAACCACATTTACGCCCAGATCATTGATGATGACGCCGGGCAAACGCTGGTGTCGGCTTCCTCCCGCGACCCGGAAGTTCGGAAATCATTGAAAACCGGTGGCAACGTGGCTGCCGCCAAGGCGGTGGGCAAGGTGCTGGCGGAAAGGGCGGTTGCGGCTGGAATCTCCAGCGTGGTTTTCGACCGTGGAGGATATGCCTATCACGGACGGGTGAAGACTTTAGCGGACGCGGCGCGTGAAGGCGGACTGAAATTTTAGGGGAAGGAAAAGGGGAGGGTCTGTTTGGCGAATCGGATTGATCCCAACACGTTGCAGTTAAAAGACCAGGTGATTTCCATCAACCGGGTCACCAAGGTGGTCAAGGGTGGAAAGAACCTCAGCTTTTCGGCGCTGGTGGTGGTGGGCGACAGCAATGGCCACGTGGGTTATGGCTCGGGCAAAGCTCGTGAAGTTCCGATGGCCATCCGCAAGGGCATTGAAGCGGCCAAGAAGTCGATAGTCAGGGTTAACATCACGACGATTTCCATTCCCCATACCGTGCTCGGCAGATTTGGAGCCGGCAAGGTTCTGCTGAAGCCGGCATCGGCCGGTACCGGCGTGATCGCCGGCGGCGCGGTGCGAGCCGTGGTTGAGGCGGCCGGGGTTCAAAATGTTCTGACTAAGTCCTTGGGCACCACCAATCCCCACAACGTCGTCAAGGCGACCATGGACGCCCTGCTTCAACTCTGCAATCCTGAGGAAGTGGCGGCCACCCGAGGTAAGACGGTAGAAGATCTCTGAAGGATTGAAAACGGTGAGCGAGAAGAAAATCGAGAAAATTCGGATCCAATGGGTACGGAGCGGGATCGGCTTCCCTTACCGGCAGAAGAACGTGGTCAGAAGCCTGGGCCTGCGGCGGCTGAACCACATCGTCGAGTGCGAAGACACCCCACAAATTCGCGGGTTAATCGCTAAGGCGCCACACTTGGTGGCGATTGTTGAGCCAGGGGCCGGGCATAGCCGCTCGAAGCTTCCGGAGTACACCATCGTGAAGCCCAAGCCGGCCGGCTCGGAGGACCTCTCCCAGCAGGAATCTGAAAACCAAGCGGAGTGAACATCTCGAAAATGGCGATTCACGTTGGAAGTCTTCGGCCCCCTCGCCGTGCGCACAAAAGACGCAAGAGGATTGGCTTTGGTATGGGGTCCGGTCACGGTAAGACGGCCACCCGGGGTTCCAAAGGGCAAAAGTCCAGGGCGGGCTCCCGGCTTCGCGTCGGCTTTGAAGGCGGACAGATGCCGCTCCAGCGCCGTCTCCCCAAGCGCGGATTTACGAACATCTTTCGGAAGCAGTACGCAGTGATGAACCTCGGCGACCTCGCGGAACTCGATTTGAGGGAGCCTGTCACTCCTGAATTACTGGTTGAGATGGGAGTGGTTAAGAAGCTTTACGACGGGTTGAAGATCCTCGGTGCGGGAGAGCTGGAAAGGCCGGTCATCATTTCAGCACACCGATTTTCGAAGTCGGCTCTGGAGAAGATCAAGAAGGCCGGAGGAACGGCTGAGGTCATTTTGGCATGATTGAGTCGCTGAAGAGCATCTTTGAGATATCGGACCTGAGAAAGCGGATCGGGTTCACGATGTTGATGATGGCCGTTTACCGGCTAGGCTCCTTCATTCCGACTCCCGGCATCAATGCCGACGTATTCCAGCAATATTTCAATCAAATGGGAGGGACGTTATTCGGCCTCCTTAACATGTTTTCCGGGGGCAGCCTCAACCGTCTGACAGTTTTTGCCCTCGGCATCATGCCGTACATCACGGCTTCGATCATCCTGCAGTTGTTGACCGTCGTCTCTCCCACGCTTGAAAAACTCTCGAAGGAGGGACAGCTCGGCCAGAAAAAGATCACGGAATACACCCGCTGGCTCACGGTGGGGCTGAGTATTTTCCAGGCATTCGGCATTGCCGTCGCGCTGCAGCGCCAGACCAGCCTGGGCGTGCCCATGGTCACGCACCCCGGACCGACCTTCGTTTTTACGATGGTCCTGTCGCTGACGGCGGGGGCCGTTTTTGTCATGTGGCTGGGCGAGCAAATCACTGCCCGGGGCATCGGCAATGGCATGTCGCTGCTGATCTTTGCCGGGATTGTGGTGGGCCTGCCTGCGGCGATTGAAAACCTCTATAGCAACGTTTTCATCACGCGCATTTGGAGCCCGCTGGTTTTGCTGATGCTGCTGGCTTTCATGCTGGCCATTGTCGCCTTTATTGTCTTTTTTGAACGGGGCGAGCGGCGAATTCCGATCCAGTATGCCAAGCGCATCGTGGGACGCAGGGTGATGGGTGGCGTTTCCACCCACCTCCCCTTGAAGGTGAACAGCGGCGGCGTGATGCCCATCATTTTTGCAGTATCCCTGCTCACCTTTCCTCAGACGATCGGACTCTTCTGGAAAGGCGGATTGTTTGGGAAGTTCGTGAATGGTTTTCTCAGTTTGTTCGCCTGGGGCGAGCCTCTGTATACGCTGACTTATGTTCTTTTGATTATGTTCTTTGCGCACTTTTACCTTTCGATTATTTACAACCCTGACGAAGTTGCGGATAACGTGCGGAAGCAGGGTGGATTTATTCCCGGCATTCGCCCCGGGAAAAGGACCGCCGACTTCCTGGATGATGTTCTGACCAAGATCACCTGGGTGGCCGGTGTTTATCTGGCTCTGGTGGCGTTGATTCCGGAAACGATGCTGGCCGGCCTGCGGTTAAACCACCTTCCCGTGTGGCTGGGCGGCGCTTGGTTCGATGCGCATCTCCCGACTTGGTTGCTGCACGGGCTGAATGTCCACTTCTTCTTCGGTGGCACATCTCTACTGATCGTGGTGGAAGTGGCCATGGATACGATTCAACAAGTCGAAGCGCAATTGATCATGCGTCATTATGAAGGCTTTATGAAGAAGGGGCGCGTTCGTGGCCGGCGAGCTGCGTCATGAGGGACCAGTAGGGCGGGTCCCCAATGCCTACGCACTCATCATGCTGGGAGCACCGGGGGCTGGGAAGGGAACCCAGGCCCGGGAGGTCTCCCAGGCGCTTCATATTCCGGCGATTTCAACCGGCGAGATGCTTCGCGAGGCGGCGCGGCAGAAAACAGCGCCTGGCTTGATCGCGCGGGACGTCATGGACGCCGGGGGGCTGGTTTCCGACGGCTTGGTTTGCAGCATCGTAGAGCAAAGGCTGCGCGAGCCGGACAGCGCCGGAGGGTTCATTCTGGACGGGTTTCCCCGGACCCCGGGGCAGGCGCAATTTATCGACCGGCTGATTCGGGATGGCTGGCATGTCGAGCCGGTTGCCATTAACATCTCGGTGGACCGCGAATCCATCGTCAAAAGGCTGACGGGCCGGCGGGTGTGCCCGGTGTGCGGGTCCATCTACAATATTTATCTGAACCCGCCCCGGCTGCCCAACCACTGCGATCTGGAGGGCACTCCCCTGATGCAGCGGGCTGACGACCGCGAGGACGTGATCCGCGAACGGCTGCTCCATTATGACCAGGGCGCTAAGCCCCTGCTGGATCATTACCGCCAGGGTGGTCATCTAATTGAGATCGATGGAAACCGCCCGCCAGGGGAGCTGACGAAGGCCATCCTCCGAGCGATTCGAAGTGTATGATTATCTGTAAGACGCCCAGTGAGATTGAAAAGCTGCGTCGAAGCGGCCAGAGAACCCGGGAAATTCTTGAGGAACTTCGCACCCGGGTCCAGCCCGGGGTCAGCACTTGGAAGCTGGAAGAATTTGTGACCAAGCGGCTGAAGCAGTTGAACGTTAAGCCGGCATTCAAGGGTTATCACGGGTACCCGGCTTGCCTGTGTGCTTCAGTGAATGACGAGATCATTCATGGGATTCCCTCCGCGAGGAAACTGAAGACTGGCGACATTATCAGTCTGGATATGGGCGTGGTGATGGACGGATACTTCGGCGACTGCGCCATCACGGTTCCGGTTGGGGAAATCAACGAATCGCTGCAAAGGCTCCTCAAGGTTTCGGAAGAATCGTTGGAGATGGCGATTGACCGGGCCCGGCTGGGCTACCGCATTGGCGATCTTTCCGCGGTCATCCAGCAGCACGCCGAGGGAAACGGTTTTTCGGTGGTGCATGAATTCACCGGTCACGGCATCGGCCGGAGCCTTCACGAGGAGCCCCAGGTTCCGAACTTTGGAGAGGCCGGGCGCGGGCCCTTGCTGAAGGAAGGCATGGTACTGGCGCTCGAGACCATGATTAATTCGGCGGGAAGCGCCGTGCGCATCCTCAAGGACAACTGGACGGCGGTGACGGCCGATGGCGGATGTTCGGCGCACTTTGAGCACATGGTGGCAATTACCAAGAATGGGCCGGACGTCCTCACGCGGATTTGAGAACGCGGCTCGGGAGACCTGGAGCCAGCTCCAGTTTAAGGATTATGGCGAAGGAAGAAGCCATTGAGGTCATCGCAACCGTGATCGAGCCGTTGCCCAACGCCATGTTCCGGGTAGAGCTTGACAACAAGCACCGGGTGCTGGCCCACATCTCCGGAAAAATGCGGAAGAACTTTATCCGCATCCTGCCCGGCGACAAGGTTGCCGTGGAGCTTTCGCCTTACGATTTGACCCGGGGCCGCATCGTCTATCGCTATAAGTGAGTTTGGACGGCGGTTCTGTGGCCAAAGCATGGGCCGGTTCACGCTGCGGGCTTCAATGCGGAAGTCTGGGCGTCCGGCGGAGACGTATAAAATGAAAGTTCGTTCATCGGTCCGTAAAATTTGTCCCAAATGTAAAATCGTGAAGCGGGCCGGAACGGTCCGCGTCATTTGCGAAAACCCCAAGCACAAACAACGTCAGGGGTGAAGAGATCCGCCTGGCCTGCAAACGCTCGAAGGCACGGCGCTGGGACGGAATTTGAGGGAAGGTTGGAGGTTCGTAATGGCTAGAATTGCGGGTATTGACCTGCCACAGACCAAGCGCGCGGAGATCGGGTTGACCTATATTTACGGCATCGGCCGTTCGCGGTCTCTTTCCATTCTCTATCGCGCCAACGTAAGCGCCGAGAAAAAAGTGAAGGACCTGACGGAGGAGGAAGTCGCCCGCATCCGCCAGATCCTTGAAGACGAAGGCAACGTGGAGGGCGACCTGCGCAAGGAAACCGCTCTGAATATCCGGCGTCTCATTGAAATCGGCTCCTACCGCGGTCTGCGGCACCGCCGCAACCTGCCGGTCCGTGGCCAGCGGACGCACACCAACGCGCGGACCCGGAAAGGCCCCCGCAAAGGCACGGTGGCCAACAAAAAGAAAGCCGCCGCGAAGACCTAATTGACGATTGCCGATTGTCGTGACAGCTTTCTCTACCGAAGGACGGGCGGTCGCAGAC